>NZ_LGDB01000047.1:0-120516 GCF_001279655.1 Streptomyces sp. WM6372
GGGGGGGGGCTGGGGGTCCGCCGGGGGGGTGTGGGGGGTGGGGGGGGGGGCCGCGGAAGCGGCTTGCGCGGCTTGGCGGTCCGTGCTCACAGCGTGCTCCAGTCGTGGTCGGGGTAGCGGTGCACGGGCGCCGACACATCGTCCAGCGCCCGGCAGATCTCCTCGGGAAGACTAAGGGGCTCCACCGACAACGCCTCGCTGAGCTGCGCGGACGTCCGCGCGCCCACGATCGGCGCGACCACCCCCGGCCGGTCCCTGATCCAGGCCAGGGCCACCTGGAGCGGGGTCACCGCCAGCCCCTGGGCCGCCGTCGCCACCGCGTCCACGATGCCGCCCGCCGTCTCGTCCAGGTACGGCTCCACGAAGCCCGCCATCGTCGGCGACGCACCCCGCGAGTCCGCCGGGATGCCGTCCCGGTACTTCCCCGTCAGCACTCCCCGCCCCAGGGGAGAGGAGGGGAGCAGCCCGATGCCCAGGTCCAGCGCCGCCGGCAGGACCTCGCGTTCCACGCCCCGCTGGAGCAGCGAGTACTCCAGCTGCGCCGACGCCAGCCGCGTCCGCACCCCCGGCGCGGCCAGCTGCCACGTCGCCGCCTTGGCCAGCTGCCAGCCGGAGAAGCCCACCACCCCCGCGTACCGGGCCCGGCCGCTGCTCACTGCCAGGTCCAGCGCCTGGAGGGTCTCCTCCAGCGGGGTCGCCGGGTCGAACGCGTGGACCTGCCACAGGTCGACGTGGTCCGTTCCGAGGCGGGCCAGCGAATCGTCCAGCGCGGCGAGGAGGTGGCCGCGCGAGCCGTCGACCCGGCGGTCGGCGGCCCGGACCGAGCCCGACTTCGTCGCGATCACCAGGTCCCGGCGCGGGACCAGCCCGTCGATCAACTGCCCCAGCAGGTACTCCGCCTCACCGCCCCCGTACACGTCGGCGGTGTCGACGAGCGTCCCGCCCGCCTCCCAGAACGTCTTCAACTGCTCGGCAGCGCCCGACTCGTCCGGGCCCTCCGCGGAACGGCCCCAGGTCAGGGTGCCGAGGCCGATGCGGGACACGCGCAGTCCGGTGCGGCCGAGATGCCTCTGCTCCATGACCGCTGAGACTACTGGGGCACTGCCGCAGGGAGCCCTGGCGCGCTACAGTCCCCCGCAGACGTACGTTACTGATCGGTAAACCGGCAAGACCGTAAGGGGACGACACATGCGGCTCGGCATCAATCTCGGCTACTGGGGCGCTGGCATGGACGCCGACAACCTCGCCGTGGCCCAGGAGGCGGACCGCCTCGGCTACGACGTCTGCTGGGCGGCGGAGGCCTACGGCTCCGACGCCCCGACCGTGCTCGCCTGGGTCGCCGCCCAGACCGAGCGCATCGACGTCGGCTCCGCGATCCTCCAGATCCCGGCCCGCCAGCCCGCGATGACCGCCATGACGGCCGCCACCCTCGACTCCCTCACCAAGGGCCGCTTCCGGCTCGGCCTCGGCGTCTCCGGGCCCCAGGTCTCCGAGGGCTGGTACGGCGTCAAGTTCGACAAGCCGCTCGCCCGCACCCGCGAGTACGTGGAGATCGTCCGCAAGGCGATGACCCGCGAGCGCCTCAGCTACGAGGGCGAGCACTGGACCCTCCCCCTGCCCGGCGGCCCCGGCAAGCCGATCAAGCTCACCGTGCATCCGGAGCGCGAGCACATCCCGCTCTACATCGCCGCCATCGGGCCCAAGAACCTGGAGCAGACCGGCGAGATCGCCGACGGCGCCCTGCTCATCTTCCCGGCCGCCGAGCACCTGGAGGCCACCGCGCTCACCCACATCCGGGCGGGCCGGGAGAAGGCCGGACTGACCATGGAGGGCTTCGACGTCTGCCCGACGGTCCCGCTGGCCGTCGGCGAGGACGTGACCGCGCTCGCCGACATGTTCCGTCCGTACACCGCCCTGTACGTCGGCGGCATGGGCAGCCGGAAGCAGAACTTCTACAACCAGCTCGCCCAGCGGATGGGCTACGAGAAGGAAGCCGCCGAGATCCAGGACAAGTACCTGGCGGGCGACAAGACGGGGGCGGCCGCGGCCGTCCCGCACTCGCTGATCGACTCGACCACCCTGCTCGGCTCCGTCGAGCGGATCGCGGACGGGATGCGGGCCTACGCCGAGGCCGGGGTCACCACCCTCACGCTCGCCCCGGCCGGTTTCACCCTGGACGAGCGGATCACCGCCCTGCGGGCCGGCACGGAAGCCATGGAGCGCGCCGGCCTGGCGTGACCGTTCCACACCTGCTCTGCGGCCGTGGTGGGGGCTCGGGGGTCTTCCCCGCCACGGCCGACACAGGCACAACGCGGGCGGCACCCTCCGGGTTACGCCCGCACCCCCACCCCGGCACGTCGTTCATTCGGGCGAGCGGCGCCACCCCTCGGTTGCCGGGCCCCCGGATCGGCCGTTGACTCGATGCATGCTCTCTGCCCGCAGCCTGTTCCAGGAGATCGTCGACAACGACGACTCGTTCCAGCTGTTCTGCTCCATCGCCGCCAGCGGGGAGTCCCAGGGCGGCTGGGAGAACGCCCGGATCGCGGCCCTGGTACCCGACGGCATGCGCGAGCTCGCACCGAAGATCACCCGGCACGGCGCCGACGAGGACAAGCACGGCCGGATCTTCAACGCCCTGCTCCGCAAGCGCGGCCTGCCGCCCGTCCCGGTGCCGCCCGAGACCGACTACACCATGCTGCTGGAGCGGCGCGGCATCGGCCTCGCGCACGAGAAGCTGCGCCGCGAGGAGCCGCTGACCGAGGAGGACATCGTCGTCTACCTCGGCCACAGCCGGGTCACCGAGCAGCGCGCCGCGGACCAGATGGTCATGCTCGTCCGGCAGTTCGGGGACCACCCCGAGGTCGGCAGGGCCGTCCGCATGATCAGCCATGACGAGGACAACCACCTCGCCTACTGCCACGAGGAGCTGCTCCGCCTCGTCCGCGAGGGACACGGCCGGACCATCCAGCGGGTGCTGCGCGACAGCGCCCTCGTCGAGATCTCCGTCTACCGGGACGTGAGCCTCGCCGTCATGGACCACATGGGCCGGCTGCTGCGCTGGCCCGCGCCGAAGGCGGCCGCGCTGGCCGCCGGGATCCGCGCGTTGTACGCGTACGAGCGGTTCGCCGGCTGGCACCGGATGATCAGCCTGTGCCCGCCGGAGCGGCGCGACGCGCTGGGCGGCGTACCGGTGACCGCGCCCGAGTACGCGTAGAGGCGGCTACAGCCAGCCGCGGGTCTTGAACAGGCGGTGCAGGCCAAGGCAGGCGCCCACCATCACCAGGAGCACCACCGGATAGCCCCAGGGCTGCCGCAGCTCCCACATGTGGTCGAAGTTCATGCCGTAGATCCCCGCCACCATCGTCGGGACGGCCGCCATCGCCGCCCAGGCCGAGATCTTGCGCATGTCGTCGTTCTGCCGGACGCCCATCTGCGCCAGGTGCGCGGCCAGCGCGTCCGACAGCAGCCGGTCCAGGCCCTCGATGTACTCGCTCGCCTTGGTCAGGTGGTCGGCGACGTCGCGGAAGAACGGCTGCGCGTGCTCGTGCACGAACGGCACGTTCCCGAAGGCCAGCCGGTCCATCGGCTGGAGCAGCGGGCTCGTCGCCCGGCGGAACTCCAGTACCTGCCGCTTGAAGCCGTAGATCCGGGCGGCGGTGTTCTTGGTGTCCGTGGCCTGCGGCGCGAAGACGTCGGCCTCCACCTCCTCCAGGTCGGCCTGGAGCTCGGCCGCGACCTCGATGTAGTGGTCGACCACCGCGTCGGAGACCGCGTACAGCACGGCGGTCGGACCGTGCCGCAGGACCTCCGGCTCGTGCTCCAGCCGGCTGCGCACGGCGCTCAGCGCGGCCCCCTCGCCGTGCCGGACCGTGACCACGAAGGAGTCGCCGATGAAGAGCATCAGCTCGCCCGTGGTCACCGTGTCCGTGTCGTCGTCGTACATGACCGGCTTGAGGACGACGAACAGCGAGTCGTCGTACACCTCCAGCTTGGGGCGCTGGTGCGCGGTCAGCGCGTCCTCCACCGCCAGCTTGTGCAGCCGGAACTCCCGGCTGACGTGCTCGAACTCCTCCTCCGTCGGCTCGTACATCCCGACCCAGAGGAAGGCGTCACCACTGGCCCGCGCCTCGTCGAGGGCGTCCGAGAGGTCCTCGGGCGCAGGAGAGCGGCGGCCGTCCCGGTACATGGCGCAGTCGACTATCACGGACGGCATTCTCCCCTGCCCGCACCCGGCCCGCACGCAACCACCACCGCTTAGGCTTGCGCCATGGCCACGCTGATCCTCGTACGACACGGGCGGTCCACCGCCAACACCGCAGGGCTGCTCGCCGGATGGACGCCGGGAGTGGCCCTTGACGAGCGGGGCGCCGAGCAGGCGGCGGCGCTGCCCGAGCGGCTCGCCGCGGTGCCGCTCGACGCCGCCGTGAGCAGCCCGCTCCAGCGCTGCCGGGAGACCCTCGCGCCGCTGCTCGCCGCGCGCCCGGAACTGGAGCTGCACACCGACGACCGGATCGGCGAATGCCACTACGGGGACTGGTCGAACCGCAAACTCTCGGAGCTCTCCGACGAACCCCTGATGAAGATCGTCCAGCAGCACCCCTCGGCCGCCGCCTTCCCCGGCGGGGAGTCGATGCGCGCCATGCAGGCGCGCGCCGTGGACGCCGTACGGGAGTGGAACGCGCGGATCGAGGAGGAGCACGGGAGCGACGCCGTCTTCCTGATGTGCTCGCACGGGGACATCATCAAGTCCCTTGTCGCGGACGCCCTGGGCATGCACCTGGACCTCTTCCAGCGCATCCACGTGGACCCCTGCTCGGTCACGGCCGTCCGCTACACGCCGACGCGCCCGTTCCTGCTCCGGCTCGGCGACACCGGGGACTTCGGCTCGCTCGCCCCGCGCCCGGCCCGCGCACCGGACTCCGCGGCCGCCGACACCGCCACGTTCGAGAGCGCGGCGGAGACCGGAGGGAACGCGGTCGTCGGAGGCGGCGCGGGCGCGGCCTGATCGAACGGCGCAGTAGGGTGGACGGGCCGAAACAACCCGCCACCGAGACTTGGAGACTGGACGTGCCCCGTCAGGTGTTCCTCTTCGACCCGCCGGACCGCTTCGTGGCGGGCACGGTCGGCCTCCCGGGACGCCGTACGTTCTTCCTGCAGGCCTCATCCGGCCCCCGCGTCACCAGTGTCTCCCTGGAGAAGACCCAGGTCGCGGCGCTGGCCGAGCGGATGGACGAGCTGCTGGACGAGGTCGTACGGCGCACCGGGGGCAATGCCCCGGTCCCGGCCGTGGCCCCCGCCGAGGCCGCGGACACCGCGCCGCTGGACGTCCCGGTCGACGAGGAGTTCCGCGTCGGCACCATGGCCCTGGCCTGGGACGGCGAGGAACAGCGGATGATCGTCGAGGCGCAGGCTCTGGTGGAGCTCGACGCCGACTCGGAGGAGGACCTCGCCGAGGCGGAGGAGCGGCTGCTCCAGGACGAGGAGAACGGCCCGCCGATGCTGCGGGTCCGCCTCACCGGCGCCCAGGCCCGGGCCTTCGCCAAGCGGGCCTTGGACGTCGTCAACGCGGGCCGGCCGCCGTGCCCGCTGTGCAGCCTGCCGCTGGACCCGGAGGGGCACGTCTGCCCGCGCCAGAACGGCTACCGGCGCCAGGCGTGAGCGCCACGGGGGAACTTGAGGAGCTGCTCGCCCGGGGCGAGCTCACGGTCGTCGGCCGGATCCGCGAGGCGTCCAACGCCGTACTGCTGTGCACGGTGGCGTACGGGGGCCTGAGCGCCGACTGCGTGTACAAGCCGGTCAAGGGCGAGCGCCCGCTGTGGGACTTCCCCGACGGGAACCTGGCGCAGCGCGAGGTCGCCGCCTACCTGGTCTCCGAGGCCACGGGATGGGGCCTGGTGCCGCCGACCGTGCTGCGCGACGGGCCGTACGGCGAGGGCATGGTCCAGCTGTGGATCGCGTCCGGGGACGACGGTTCCGCGGACGACGCGCCCGGCGGTGCCGAGTCCGCAGATGCCGAGTCCGCAGACGCCGAGCCGGCAGACGCCGGGTCCGCAGACGCCGGGTCCGGCGACGGCAGCGGCCTGCTGGCCCTCGTCGAGGGCGAGGAGGCGGGGGAGGGCTGGAAGCCGGTCGCCCTCGCCGACGTCGGGGAGGGCCGCACCGCGCTGCTCGTGCACGCCGACGACCCGCGGCTGCGCCGGCTCGCCGTCCTCGACGCCGTCATCAACAACGGCGACCGCAAGGGCGGCCACCTGCTGCCCGCGGCCGACGGGCGGCTCTACGGCATCGACCACGGGGTGAGCTTCCACCGCGAGGACAAGCTGCGGACCCTGCTGTGGGGCTGGGCCGGCGAACCGCTGACCGACGAGGCGCGCGAGGTGCTCACTTCCCTGGCCGCCCGGCTGGCCGACGGGGAGCCGCTCGCCACCCGGCTGGCCGAACTGATCACCCCGGTCGAGCTGGCCGCCGTACGGGCCCGCGTGGCCGGTCTGCTGCGCACCGGAGTGCACCCGCAGCCGTCCGGGCAGTGGCCGGCCATCCCCTGGCCGCCGGTCTGAACAGGCCTGCCCGGGCGGAGCCCGGGTAGGCACAGAACCAGCCAGACCGCAAGAGCGCCGATCAAGCCAACAGTGCAGGTCCGGTTCGTTTTCGGAACACGCGTCCGGTTAGGCTCGACACATGCATGCCTGGCCCGCTTCTGAGGTCCCCGCCCTTCCTGGCAAGGGCCGCGACCTCCAGATCCACGACACCGCGACCCAGGGGACGATCACCCTCGCCCCCGGTCCCGTCGCCCGTATCTACGTCTGCGGCATCACTCCGTACGACGCGACCCACATCGGTCACGCGGCGACCTACAACGCGTTCGACCTCGTACAGCGCGTGTGGCTCGACACCAAGCGGCAGGTCCACTACGTCCAGAACGTGACGGACGTCGACGATCCGCTCCTCGAGCGGGCGCTGCGCGACGGCCAGGACTGGACCGAGCTCGCGGAGCGCGAGACGGCCCTCTTCCGCGAGGACATGACCGCCCTGCGGATGCTGCCGCCGCAGCACTACATCGGCGCCGTCGAGGCCATACCGGGCATCGTGCCGCTGGTGGAGCGGCTGCGCGACGCCGGCGCGGCGTACGAGCTGGACGGCGACATCTACTTCTCGGTGGAGTCCGACGCGAACTTCGGCACGGTCTCCCACCTCGACGCCGAGGCGATGCGGCTGCTGTCCGCGGAGCGCGGCGGCGACCCGGAGCGCCCGGGGAAGAAGAACCCGCTGGACCCGATGCTGTGGATGGCGGCCCGCCCGGGCGAGCCGAGCTGGGACGGCGGCTCGCTGGGCCGCGGCCGGCCCGGCTGGCACATCGAGTGCGTCGCCATCGCCCTGGACCACCTGGGCATGGGATTCGACATCCAGGGCGGCGGATCCGACCTGGTGTTCCCGCACCACGAGATGGGCGCCTCGCACGCGCAGGTGCTGACGGGCGAGTTCCCGATGGCCAAGGCGTACGTGCACGCGGGCATGGTCGCGCTGCACGGCGAGAAGATGTCGAAGTCGAAGGGCAACCTGGTCTTCGTCTCCGCGCTGCGGCGCGCCGGGGTGGACCCGGCGGCGATCCGCCTCGCGCTGCTCTCTCACCACTACCGGGCCGACTGGGAGTGGACGGACGAGGTCCTGGAGCAGGCGGTGGCCCGCCTGGAGCGCTGGCGCGCGGCCGTCTCGCGCCCGGACGGCCTGCCGGCGGACGCCCTCGTCGAGGAGGTCCGCGAGGCCCTGGCGAACGACCTGGACGCCCCTGCCGCGCTGGCGGCGGTGGACCGCTGGGTGGACGCCCAGAACGCCTCCGACGGGGACGACGAGTCCGCGCCGGGCCTGGTCTCGCGCACGGTCGACGCCCTCCTGGGCGTGGCCCTGTAACCCGCCGCGGCCATGGCCGACGATGCCCCCTGTCCTTCGGGCAGGGGGCATCGTCGCGTTCCGGGCCGGCCGGCTACGCCTCGGGAGGCGTGTCGTCCTCGTCCGGGGCCGGCGGCTCCTCGCCCGGGCCCGACGGGTCCGGCTTGCGCTTCGGCGGGCGGGTCAGGCCGCTCGACGTGTCCCGCAGGTACGAGCCGTCGCCCGGCTCGGCCGAGGGGGCCGCGGGGTCCCGGCGGCGCAGGTACCGCTCGAACTCCCGGGCGATGGCGTCGCCCGAGGCCTCCGGCAGGTCCGCCGTGTCCCGCGCCTCCTCCAGCGTCTGGACGTACTCCGCCACCTCGCTGTCCTCGGCGGCCAGTTGGTCCACGCCGAGCTGCCACGCCCGCGCGTCCTCCGGGAGTTCACCCAGCGGGATCCGGATGTCGATCAGATCCTCCAGCCGGTTCAGCAGGGCCAGCGTCGCCTTGGGGTTCGGCGGCTGGGATACGTAGTGCGGGACCGCCGCCCACAGCGAGACCGCCGGGACGCCCGCGTGGGTGCAGGCCTCCTGGAGGATGCCCACGATCCCCGTCGGGCCCTCGTACTTGGTCTCCTCCAGGTCCATCGTCCGTGCCAGGTCCGCGTCCGAGGTGACCCCGCTGACCGGCACCGGCCGGGTGTGCGGGGTGTCCCCGAGCAGCGCGCCCAGGATCACGACCATCTCCACGCCCAGTTCGTGCGCGAAGCCCAGGATCTCGTTGCAGAACGACCGCCACCGCATGGACGGTTCGATGCCCCGCACGAGCACGAGGTCGCGCGGCTTCGCGCCGCCGATCCGCACCACCGACAGCCTCGTCGTCGGCCACGTGATCTTCCGTACCCCGTTGTCCAGCCACACCGTCGGCCGGTTGACCTGGAAGTCGTAGTAGTCCTCGGCGTCCAGCGCCGCGAAGACCTCGCCCTTCCACTCCCGGTCCAGGTGCGCGACCGCACCGGAGGCCGCGTCACCCGCGTCGTTCCAGCCCTCGAACGCGGCCACCATGACCGGGTCGATCAGCTCGGGCACGCCCTCAAGCTCGATCACCCAGGTCTCCTTCCGAAGTTCCCTTGTGTACGTGGGCCAGCCTAAGCCTTGAGGGGACACCGGCCACAGCCCACGACAGAGGGGCGGTTCCCCTCGGAACCGCCCCTCTTCCCCACCTGCGTACGAGCTATGCCTTGCGGCTCAGCATCTCCTCGACCCGCGTGCGCACGGAGTCGTCGTCCAGGCCGCGGACCGTCACCGTGGTGCGGCGGCGCAGCACGTCGTCGACCGTCTCGGCCCACTCGTTGTCACGGGCGTAGGCGACCTGCGCCCAGATCTCCGGGCCGTCCGGGTGGATCCGCTCGGCCAGCGCCGGGTCCTCGTTCGCGAGGCGCGCGATGTCGAAGGCCAGCGAGCCGTAGTGCGAGGCCAGGTGGCGGGCGGTGAGCGGGTCCATCCGCGTGCCGGGCTCGCGGTCCACGAGCAGGCGGTGCGCGACGGCGTTCGGGTTGGCGACGCCGGGCAGCGGCACCCGGCGCACCAGCGACTTCACCGGCTCCATGTCGTCGGTGAGCGGGCTGCCGGGCAGCTTGGCCAGCTTGTCCATGACCACGCGGCCGATGTGGCGGTACGTGGTCCACTTGCCACCGGCCACCGACAGCATGCCGCCGGCGCCCTCGGAGACGACCGTCTCGCGCTTGGCCTTCTCGACGCCGCCGGGGCCGCCGGGCAGCACCCGCAGGCCGGCGAAGGCGTACGTCATCAGCGAGCGGTCCAGGTCGGCGTCCTTCACCGAGAAGGCCGCCTCGTCCAGGATCTGCTGGATGTCGGCCTCGGTGGCGCGTACGTCCGCCGGGTCGCCCTCGTACACCTCGTCGGTGGTGCCGAGCAGCAGCTGGTCCTCCCACGGGAGGGCGAAGGTGATGCGGTACTTGTCGATCGGGGTGGCCATGGCGGCCTTCCACGGCGACTTGCGCTTCATGACGATGTGCGCGCCCTTGGAGAGGCGGATCGACGGCATCGAGTGCTTGTCTTCCATGCGCCGCAGGTGGTCCACCCACGGGCCGGTGGCGTTGAGCACGACGCGCGCGTCGACGCCGAACTCGGTGCCGTCGAGGCGGTCCTTGAGCTCGGCACCGGTGACCCGGCCGCGCGTCGTGCGCAGGCCGGTGACCTCGGCGTGGTTGAGGACGACGGCGCCCGACTCGACGGCCGCGCGGACCGTCATGACGGCGACGCGGGAGTCGTTCATCTGGTGGTCGTAGTAGACCGCGACGGCCTTGAGGTTGTCCGTCTTCAGACCCGGGTTGTCGGCGGCGGCACGGGCCGGGGATATGACCTTGCCCATGCCGTCGCCGAAGGCCGAGAGGGCGGAGTAGGCGAAGACGCCCGCGCCCAGCTTGGCCGCACCGACCGGTCCGCCCTTGTAGACCGGCAGGTAGAAGGTGAGCGGGTTGACCAGGTGCGGGGCCACGTCCTTGGCCAGCACCCGGCGCTCGTGGTGGTTCTCGGCGACCAGCTTGACCGCGCCGGTCTGCAGGTAGCGCAGACCGCCGTGGACGAGCTTGGAGGAGGCGGAGGAGGTGGCGCCGGCGAAGTCGCCGGCGTCCACCATGGCGACCCGCAGACCCGACTGCGCGGCGTGCCAGGCCACCGAGGTGCCCAGGATTCCACCGCCGATGACCAGCAGGTCGTACGTGGCCTTGGCCAGCTGCTCACGGGTCTCGGCGCGGCTCGCGTTCGAGCCGGCGGTCGGGTGCGTACCCAGGGTGGGGACGCTCTGCAGGGTGCTCATATCTCTTAGCTCCTCGTCGATTGACTCAGCTGGTGCGTCAGCTGGCGTCTTCGTCGTCGATCCAGCCCATGGACCGCTCGACGGCCTTGAGCCAGTTCTTGTACTCGCGGTCCCGCTGTTCGGCGGGCATCCGCGGGGTCCACTCCGCCGCGCGGCGCCAGTTGGCGCGCAGGGCGTCGGTGTCGGGCCAGAAGCCGACGGCCAGGCCGGCGGCGTAGGCGGCGCCGAGGCAGGTGGTCTCCGCGACCATCGGACGGACCACGGGGGCGTCCACGAAGTCGGAGAGGGTCTGCATCAGCAGGTTGTTGGAGGTCATGCCGCCGTCGACCTTGAGGGCAGTGAGCTCGACGCCCGAGTCCTTGGTCATGGCGTCGGTGATCTCGCGGGTCTGCCAGGCGGTGGCCTCCAGGACGGCACGGGCGATGTGCGCCTTGGTGACGTACCGGGTGAGGCCGGCGATCACGCCGCGGGCGTCGGAGCGCCAGTACGGGGCGAACAGGCCGGAGAAGGCCGGCACGAAGTAGGCGCCGCCGTTGTCCTCGACGGAGAGCGCGAGGGTCTCGATCTCGGCCGCGGTCTTGATCATGCCCATCTGGTCGCGCATCCACTGGACGAGCGAGCCGGTGACGGCGATGGATCCCTCCAGGGCGTAGACCGGCTTCTGGTCGCCGATCTTGTAGCCGACCGTGGTCAGCAGGCCGCTGTAGGAGTTGATGACCTTGTCGCCGGTGTTCATCAGCATGAACGTGCCGGTGCCGTACGTGGACTTGGCCTCGCCCTCGGCGAAGCAGGTCTGGCCGAAGAGGGCGGCCTGCTGGTCACCGAGCGCCGAGGCGACGGGGACACCGGCGAGGACGCCCTCCTTGACGTGGCCGTAGACCTCGGCGGAGGACTTGATCTCGGGGAGGATGTCGAGCGGCACCTCCATGGACTCCGCGATCTTGGCGTCCCACTCCAGGGAGTGCAGGTTCATCAGCATGGTGCGCGAGGCGTTGGTGACGTCGGTGACGTGCACACCGCCCTCGGTACCACCGGTGAGGTTCCAGATGACCCAGGAGTCCATGGTGCCGAAGAGGATGTCGCCGGCCTCGGCGCGCTCGCGCAGGCCCTCGACGTTGTCGAGCAGCCAGCGGGCCTTCGGCCCGGCGAAATAGCTCGCCAGCGGCAGGCCGGTCTCGCGGCGGAAGCGGTCCTGGCCGACGTTGCGGCCGAGCTCCTTGCACAGGGCGTCGGTGCGGGTGTCCTGCCAGACCAGCGCGTTGTGCACCGGCAGGCCGGTGTTCTTGTCCCACAGGACGGTGGTCTCGCGCTGGTTGGTGATGCCGACGGCCTTGACGTCGGCGGCGGTGATCTCCGCCTTGGCGATGGCGCCGGCGACGACCTCCTGGACGTTGGTCCAGATCTCGACGGCGTCGTGCTCGACCCAGCCCGGCTTCGGGAAGATCTGCTCGTGCTCCTTCTGGTCGACGGCGACGATGCGGCCGTCGCGGTCGAAGACGATGCAGCGGGAGGAGGTGGTGCCCTGGTCGATGGCGGCGATGAAGGGGCCGGTGCTGCTGGTCATGTGGCTGCTCCTGGCAGGTCTAGGTAGGCGGAATCAGGTGGCGGTGCGGATCTTGCGATACGTGCCGGGGCTGATCAGGCGAACGCGAGGTTGTACAGACCACCGGCGATGGCGGCACCGACGAGCGGGCCGACCACCGGGATCCAGGAGTATCCCCAGTCGGAGCCGCCCTTGTTGGGAAGCGGCAGCAGGGCGTGGACGATGCGCGGACCGAGGTCGCGGACCGGGTTGATGGCGTAGCCGGTCGGACCGCCGAGCGAGAGGCCGATGCCGACGACCACGAAGGAGGTGATCAGGACGCCGATGACGCCGAGGCCCTTGCCGTTGTCCTGGAGGCCCTGGGTCAGGATCGCGAGGACGAGGACGAACGTGCCGATGATCTCGGTCGCGAGGTTCTGGACGACGTTGCGGATCTCGGGGCCGGTGGAGAAGACGCCGAGCACCGGGCCGGCCTGGTCGTGCGGGTGCGGGTCCTCGGGGCCGAGCTTGGCGTCACGGATGTGCTCGGGGTCCGAGAGGTGCACCCGGAACTGTCCGTAGTACGTGACCCACATGAGGACCGCGCCGATCATGGCGCCGAGGAGCTGGCCGGCGAGGTAGACCGGAGTGTCGCTCCAGTCGCCGTTCTTGATCGCAAGGCCGACGGTGACCGCCGGGTTGAGGTGCGCGCCGGAGAGCGGTGCGGAGACGTAGGCGGCGATGAGAACGGCGAAACCCCAGCCGAACGTGATCGCGAGCCAGCCTGCGTTCCGGGCCTTGGAGCTCTTGAGCGTCACGGCGGCGCAGACGCCACCACCGAGCAGTGTGAGCAGGGCGGTACCGATGGTCTCGCCGATGAAGATGTCGGAGCTGGACACCCGCGACTCCTTTGTCTTACGTCCAGGGGTGTGCGGACACCGGGTCCCGTCCGGTGGTCCGCGCACTCGGTGAGTGGTTCACCGGTCCGTGGCCTTGCCACACCCTAACGCGTATTGCCGGTAGGTGTTCGACAATGCCGACCGATGAACGGCAGTTTTCATCCCAGGTGAAGAACGCGTCAAGGGTTGGCCAGGCCAAAGTGTCGGATCGTTACCACTAGGTACGATCAGCCAAACCCAGCCACCGGATGGCCGAAATATGGCGAAAAGAGGGCAGAAAGCGGCCAAGGAATGGCCGAAAACGTGCGGGAAGGGACCTAGAACCGGCCCGCGCCGAGATCGCGTGAAACAGCGCGCGCACAGTCCCGTACGGACGCCACGAGGCTCGCGCGGGGCTCCCCGGACTCCCCGCACACCCGTTCCACGGCCCCCGCGACCGCCACCGCGCCCACCGGCATCCGGCGCCGGTCGTGGATCGGCGCCGCCACCGAGGCGATGCCGTCCCAGGTCTCCTCGACGTCCGAGGCCCAGCCGCGCGCCCGGGTCAGGTCGAGGATCTCCTCGAAGCCCGCGCCGTCGGTGACCGTCCGGGGCGTGAACGCCTCGCGCTCCGCCTCCAGTGCCTCCGTATGGGCGACCGGGTCGTACGCGGAGAGCACCTTGCCCAGGGCCGTGGAGTGCAGCGGCTGCATGGCGCCGACCTCCAGCACTTGGCGGCTGTCGTCCGGGCGGAACACGTGGTGCATGATCAGCACCCCGCTCTTGTGGAGCACGCCCACGTACACGCTCTCGCCGCTCGCCCGGGCCAGGTCATCCGTCCAGACCAGCGCGCGGGCGCGCAGCTCGTGCACGTCCAGGTAGCTGTTGCCCAGGCGCAGCAGCTCCGCGCCCAGCTGGTAGCGGCCCGAGGCGGGGTCCTGCTCCACGAAGCCCTCGGCCTGCAGCGTGCGCAGGATCCCGTGGGCCGTGCCCTTGGCCAGGCCCAGAGAGCTGGCCACGTCCGAGAGGCCCAGCCGGCGCTCGCCGCCCGCCAGGAGTCGCAGCATCGCAGCGGCTCGTTCGAGCGACTGGATGTTCCGTGCCATCGCGCAGCCTCCTGCTGACGTAGTTCGACAATGCTGAACAGTATCGGTCGATGTCGACCTTGTGCATGGTTGGGCAACTGTTCAGGCCTCCGTCGACCAGGACACCCCTGGCAGACCCCCGCGCACAGAATGCAGTCCGCCACGTGGGACAGCCTCACCGGGGCCGGTGCCGCGCGGTTACCCTGACCGCGTGCACCCTTGACATGAGGGTGCAAAGCCGACAGCCGTCGCATCCCAGGGAGCACAACCATGGCCTCGTTGCCGAACCCGCCCGCTGACACCCAGACCCGGGCCGATGCCCTCCGAGAGGCGCTCGCGACCCGCGTGGTCGTCGCCGACGGAGCCATGGGAACGATGCTCCAGGCGCAGGACCCCTCCATGGAGGACTTCCAGCAGCTCGAAGGCTGCAACGAGGTGCTGAACGTCACCCGCCCCGACATCGTGCGCTCCGTCCACGACGCGTACTTCGCGGTGGGCGTGGACTGCGTCGAGACCAACACCTTCGGCGCGAACTTCGCGGCGCTCGCCGAGTACGACATCCCCGAACGCAATTTCGAGCTGTCGGAGTCCGGCGCGCGCATCGCCCGCGAGGTCGCCGACGAGTACACCGCCGGTACCGGTCAGCAGCGCTGGGTCCTCGGCTCCATGGGCCCCGGCACCAAGCTGCCCACCCTCGGCCACATCGACTACGCGACGATCCGCGACGCCTACCAGGTCAACGCCGAGGGCCTGATCTCCGGCGGGGCCGACGCCCTGCTCGTCGAGACCACCCAGGACCTCCTGCAGACCAAGTCCTCCGTCATCGGCGCCCGCCGCGCCATGGAGGCCCTCGGCGTCTCCGTCCCGCTGATCTGCTCCGTCACCGTCGAGACCACCGGCACCATGCTGCTCGGCTCCGAGATCGGCGCCGCGCTCACCGCGCTGGAGCCGCTCGGCATCGACATGATCGGCCTGAACTGCGCCACCGGCCCCGCCGAGATGAGCGAGCACCTGCGCTACCTGGCCCGCAACGCGCGCATCCCGCTCTCCTGCATGCCCAACGCCGGCCTGCCCGTCCTCGGCAAGAACGGCGCGCACTACCCGCTGTCCGCCCCCGAGCTCGCGGACGCCCAGGAGACCTTCGTCCGCGAGTACGGGCTCTCCCTCGTCGGCGGCTGCTGCGGTACGACACCGGAACACCTGCGCCAGGTCGTCGAGCGCGTCCGCGGGCTCGGCCCGGCCGCCCGCGAGCCCCGCCCGGAGCCCGGCGCGTCCTCGCTCTACCAGACCGTCCCGTTCCGCCAGGACACCGCGTACATGGCGATCGGCGAGCGGACGAACGCGAACGGCTCGAAGAAGTTCCGCGAGGCCATGCTGGAGGCCCGCTGGGACGACTGCGTCGAGATGGCTCGCGACCAGATCCGCGAGGGCGCGCACATGCTCGACCTCTGCGTGGACTACGTGGGCCGCGACGGCGTCGCCGACATGAAGGAGCTCGCCGGCCGCTTCGCCACGGCCTCGACGCTGCCGATCGTCCTGGACTCCACCGAGGTTCCCGTGATCCAGGCGGGCCTGGAGAAGCTGGGCGGCCGCGCCGTCATCAACTCGGTGAACTACGAGGACGGCGACGGCCCCGACTCGCGCTTCGCCAAGGTCACCGGGCTGGCCCGCGAGCACGGCGCCGCGCTGATCGCGCTGACCATCGACGAGGAGGGCCAGGCCCGCACCGTCGAACACAAGGTCGCCATCGCCGAACGCCTGATCGACGACCTGACCGGCAACTGGGGCATCAACGAGTCGGACATCCTCATCGACACGCTGACCTTCACCATCTGCACCGGCCAGGAGGAGTCCCGCAAGGACGGCATCGCGACGATCGAGTCGATCCGCGAGCTCAAGCGCCGCCACCCGGACGTCCAGACCACGCTCGGCCTGTCCAACATCTCCTTCGGCCTGAACCCGGCCGCCCGCGTGCTGCTGAACTCGGTCTTCCTCGACGAGTGCGTCAAGGCCGGCCTGGACTCGGCCATCGTCCACGCCAGCAAGATCCTTCCCATCGCCCGGTTCGACGAGGAGCAGGTCAGCACCGCCCTCGACCTGATCTACGACCGCCGCGCCGAGGAGTACGACCCGCTCCAGAAGCTGATGGCCCTCTTCGAGGGGGTCAACACCAAGTCCCTCAAGGCCGGCCGCGCCGAGGAGCTCATGGCGCTCCCGCTCGACGAGCGGCTCCAGCGCCGCATCATCGACGGCGAGAAGAACGGCCTGGAGGCCGACCTCGACGAGGCCCTGCGGGACCGCGCCGCCCTCGACATCGTCAACGACACCCTCCTGGAGGGCATGAAGGTCGTCGGCGAGCTCTTCGGCTCCGGCCAGATGCAGCTGCCGTTCGTCCTCCAGTCCGCCGAGGTGATGAAGACCGCGGTCGCCCACCTCGAACCGCACATGGAGAAGACCGACGACGAGGGCAAGGGCACCATCGTGCTCGCCACCGTCCGCGGCGACGTCCACGACATCGGCAAGAACCTCGTCGACATCATCCTCACCAACAACGGCTACAACGTCGTGAACATCGGAATCAAGCAGCCGGTCTCCGCGATCCTCGAAGCCGCGCAGGAACACAAGGCCGACGTCATCGGCATGTCCGGCCTGCTCGTGAAGTCGACGGTGATCATGAAGGAGAACCTGGAGGAGCTCAACCAGCGCAAGCTGGCGGCCGACTACCCGGTGATCCTCGGCGGCGCCGCCCTCACCCGCGCCTACGTCGAACAGGACCTCCACGAGATCTACGAGGGTGAGGTCCGCTACGCCCGCGACGCGTTCGAGGGCCTGCGCCTGATGGACGCCCTGATCGCCGTCAAGCGCGGCGTCCCCGGCGCCTCCCTGCCCGAGCTCAAGCAGCGCCGCGTCGCCAAGCGGGACGCCCCCCTCCTCCAGGTGGACGAGCCGGAGGAGAAGGGCGGCCGCTCCGACGTGGCCGTCGACAACCCCGTCCCCACCCCGCCGTTCTGGGGCACCCGCGTGGTCAAGGGCATCCCGCTGAAGGACTACGCCTCCTGGCTGGACGAGGGCGCGCTGTTCAAGGGCCAGTGGGGCCTCAAGCAGGCCCGCGCCGGCGGGGCGACGTACGAAGAGCTCGTCGAGACCGAGGGCCGTCCGCGGCTGCGCGGCCTCCTCGACAAGCTGCACACCGAGAACCTGCTCGAAGCCGCGGTGGTCTACGGGTACTTCCCCTGCGTCTCCAAGGGCGAGGACCTGATCATCCTCGACGACGACGGCAACGAGCGGACCCGCTTCACCTTCCCGCGCCAGCGCCGCGGCCGGCGCCTGTGCCTCGCCGACTTCTTCCGCCCGGAGGAGTCCGGCGAGACCGACGTGGTCGGCCTCCAGGTGGTCACGGTCGGCTCGAAGATCGGCGAGGCCACGGCCAAGCTGTTCGAGTCCGACTCGTACCGCGAGTACCTGGAGCTGCACGGCCTCTCGGTCCAGCTGGCCGAGGCCATGGCCGAGTACTGGCACGCCCGCGTCCGCGCCGAGCTCGGATTCGGCGGCGAGGACCCGGCCGCCGTGGAGGACATGTTCGACCTGAAGTACCGCGGCGCCCGCTTCTCGCTCGGCTACGGGGCCTGCCCCGACCTGGAGGACCGCGCCAAGATCGCCGACCTCCTCCAGCCGGAGCGGATCGGCGTCCACCTCTCCGAGGAGTTCCAGCTCCACCCGGAGCAGTCCACCGACGCGATCGTCATCCACCACCCCGAAGCGAAGTATTTCAACGCACGCTGACGCGGACCGACGTACACTTGTCGGTCCCATACAGGCCGGTCGCCTGTTCCCCGGGGGAATGCCCATGGGGAAGAGGCGGCCGGCCTTCTCGTCCCCTGAGAGAGGTGTGTGCCGGATGACCAGCACCGTTCCCGCGCCCGTCGCCCGTACGGCCGACGGGCATGCCCTGCAGGCGGTGCTGCTGGACATGGACGGCACCCTCGTCGACACCGAGGGTTTCTGGTGGGAGATCGAGGTGGACGTCTTCGGCGAGCTCGGCCACCCTCTCGACGAGTCCTGGCGCGATGTCGTCGTCGGCGGGCCGATGACCCGCAGCGCCGCCTTCCTCATCGAGTCCACCGGCGCCGCCATCACCCTTTCGGAGCTGAGCGTCCTGCTCAATGAGCGCTTCGAGGCGCGGATCGCCGATCAGGTCCCGCTGATGCCCGGCGCCGAGCGGCTGCTGGCCGAGCTGGCCCGGCACAACGTGCCCACCGCCCTCGTCTCCGCCTCGCACCGCCGCGTCATCGACCGGGTGCTGCGCACCCTGGGCCCCGAGCGGTTCGCGCTCAGCGTGGCCGGCGACGAGGTGTCCCGTACGAAGCCGCACCCCGACCCGTACCTGCTCGCCGCCCGCACCCTCGGCGCCCACCCCTCGCGCTGCGCCGTCATCGAGGACACCGCGACGGGCGTCGCCTCCGCCGAGGCCGCCGGCTGCCGGGTCGTGGCCGTGCCCTCCGTCGGCGTGATCGCGCCCGCGCCCGGCCGTACGATCGTCCGCTCGCTGGAGGACGTGGACCTTCCGTTCCTGCGCTCGCTCATCACTCCGATGAACTGATCGCATACGCTCAGTGCCGAACGGAACAGCGGTGTGACCGAGGTCCCACGGAAGGATCTTCCGTTCCATGGCCCGGAGGCTGAAATTCCATCCTTTCCGTGGCAGTTGTAACGGGTGACCTTTGTCACCCGCCAAGCCCCCGACGGACCTGTCCGGGGGCTTGGAAACCTGCCCTTGTGTCCGGATTGATCAGCTCCTGACCGAATCTGCGATGACCGGCACATAGACAGCCAGTCCGCACCCATCACCGTGCGATTACGCCCCAAGTCCTGCCAGTTCAAGCCATCCCCTCCCAGACCACTAATGTCGACGCGGGCACTACGCCGCACCTCTGCTGTCCCGGACGCACACCCATGTGCCGGAACCGCGTGGACCGATCGTCACAACACCGGCCCGATCGTTCCGCCCTGAACGGGCGACCGCCGCGAAGTGCCCTTTACGCCGCTTTGAGCAAGTGCCGGTCAAGGGAGTACTTCCAGCATGAACCGCAAGACCCTGGTGCTGACGGCCGCGGCCGGACTGCTCACCCCCACGCTCGCCGCCTGCGGCAGCACGAGCGGAGGCGGAGCGGGATCCGGAGTGATCGTCGTCGGAACCACCGACCGGTTCGAGGCGGCGGATTACGCCCCCGCACCGTTCGACCCGGCCTCCGCGTACGACGCCGGTGCCTGGAACGTCCTGCGGCAGACCGTCCAGACGCTGATGCACACGCCCCGCGGCGGCGGCCAGCCCGTCCCCGAAGCGGCCTCCGACTGCCGCTTCACCGACACGGGCAACGAGAGCTACCGCTGCACCCTGCGCCCCGGCCTCAAGTTCGCGAGCGGCGAGCCCCTCACGGCCAAGGACGTCAAGTTCTCCATCGACCGCGTCCTCGCCATCAAGGCGGAGAACGGCCCCGCCTCGCTGCTCTCCACCCTCGACACCGTCGAGCTGAAGTCCGCCGACACCGTCGTCTTCCACCTGAAGACCCCGGACGCGACCTTCCCGTACAAGCTCTCCACCCCCGCCGCCGGCATCGTCAGCGAGAAGAACTACGACGCCAAGAAGCTCCGCGAGGGCTTCGGCGTCGACGGTTCCGGCCCGTACACGATGAAGGCCGAGGTCAAGGACGACCACCTCGTCCGCGCCGTCTTCAGCAAGAACCCGAACTACAAGGGCGACTTGAAGCTGCAGAACGACAAGGTCGAACTGCGCACCTTCACCGACTCCGCGGCCATGGGCAAGGCCCTCACCGCCGGATCCGTCCACATGGTCTCCCGGACCCTGTCGCCCGCCCAGATCACCGAGTTCGCCGCCAAGCCGCCCAAGGGCGTCAAGCTGGTCCCGATGCCCGGCCTGGAGATCCGCTACATCGGCTTCAACACCGACGCCCCGGCCGTCAAGGACAAGGCCGTACGCCAGGCCCTCGCCGCCGCCGTCGACCGCAACGCGATCATCGACAAGGTCTACGGCAAGTCCGCGCTGCCGCTGTACTCGCTGGTCCCCACCTCCGTGCCCGGCCACGTCAACTCCTTCTTCAACAAGTACGGCGAGGCCAACACCGCGAAGGCCGCCGACCTGCTGAAGTCCGCCGGCATCAAGACCCCGGTCAAGCTGACGCTGAACTACACCAAGGACCACTACGGCGACGGCACGGCCACCGAGTTCGAGACCCTCAAGAACCAGCTGAACTCCACCCAGCTGTTCGACGTCACCGTCCAGGGCTCCGACTGGTCCGACTTCCGGCCCGCGCAGAAGAAGGGCGACTACGCCGCCTACGGGCTCGGCTGGTTCCCCGACTACCCGGACGCCGACAACTTCCTCGCCCCGTTCCTGGAGCAGGACAACTTCCTGGGCACGCCGTACGCCAACGCCGCGGTGCGCACCAAGCTCATCCCCGAATCCCGGCGCGCCGTCGACCGCAACGTCGCCGTCCCCGCGATCACGGAGATGCAGGACATCGTCGCCGAAGACGTGCCCGTCCTGCCCCTGTGGCAGGGCAAGCAGTACGTCGCCGCACGCGACGGGATCACCGGAGTGGAGTGGTCGGTCAACGCCATCTCCGACCTCCAGCTGTGGGAACTCGGCCGGGGCGTCAGCGGCTGAGACCGGCAGTACCGGCAGTACCGGCGGCGGGTGTCGCAGGCCGGCGCAACGATTCATTGAGACTGACTGTGAAGGACGTTCGCGTGATGAGACGTAACCAGTGGCTTGCGGCCCCGCTCGGCGCGGCCACCGCCGCCGCACTGCTCAGCGGTTGCGGTTCGACCGGCAGCCCCACCGCCGACGGCGGCGGCAAGGGCGTGGTCATGGGCATATCCGACCGGGTACGGTCCACCGACCCCGCCTCCGGCTACGACGCCGGCTCCTGGCTGCTCTTCAACAACGTCTTCCAGTCCCTGCTGGCCTTCCCCAAGGGCGGCGGCACCACGCCGGAGCCCGACGCCGCGCAGAGCTGCAACTTCGAGGGCGGCGACAGCAAGGTCTACAAGTGCACCCTGCGCGCCGGCCTGAAGTTCAGCAACGGCCACTCCCTCACCTCCAAGGACGTCAAGTACTCCTTCGAGCGCACGCTGAAGATCAATGACGACAACGGCCCCGCCGTGATGCTCTCGTCGATCGCCGGCATCGACACCCCCGACGACAAGACCGTCGTCTTCCGCCTCAAGACCTCCGACGCGACCTTCCCCAGCAAGATCGCCTCGGGCGCGGGCTCCATCGTCGACCACAGCGAGTACCCGGCGGACAAGCTGCGGACCGACAACAAGGCCGTCGGCTCCGGCGTCTACAAGCTCGACTCGTTCAACGACAAGAGCGCCGGCTTCTCCGTCAACGAGAACTACACCGGCAAGGCCAAGGCCAAGAACACCGGCGTCACCCTCAAGTTCTTCAACGGGGACCAGGCCGGCCTGAAGAAGGTCCTGGACGGCGGCGACGTCGACTTCGCCTTCCGCGGCCTGGCCGCCAAGGACATCGCCGCCCTGTCCTCCACCAAGACCGGGGACAACAAGGTCGAGGTCGTCCAGGGCACCGGTGCCGAAGTCGAGCACCTCGTGTTCAACATGAACGACCCGGTCGCCGGCAAGCTCCCGATCCGCAAGGCCATCGCCTACCTCGTGGACCGCGAAGCGATCGTCAAGGAGGTCTACGACGGCACGACGACCTCCCTGTACTCGATCGTCCCGGCCGGCATCGGCTCCCACAACACCGCCTTCTTCGACCGCTACGGCGGCAGCCCGCAGCCGAAGAAGGCCGAGGCCGTCCTGCGCGCCGCCGGCATCAAGGACAAGGTGAAGATCACCCTGTACTCGACGACGACGCGCAACGGCCCGTCCACCGACCAGCAGTTCCAGCTCATCGCCAAGCAGCTCAACGAGAGCGGACTCTTCGAGGCCGACGTCAAGTCCGTCGAGTTCACGCAGTACGAGAAGGACATCCAGGACGGCAAGTACGGCGTGTACGTCAAGGGCTGGGTCCCCGACTACCCCGACGCCGACAGCTTCACCCAGCCGTTCTTCGGCCCGGACAACGTCGTGCACAACAACTACGACAACAAGGAGATCAGCGGGACGATCATCCCGTCGACCGCCGCCAAGTCCGACCGCACCGCGGCCAACCCGGACTACAACCGGCTGCAGGACATCGTCGCCGACGAGATCCCGCTGCTCCCGCTCTGGCAGAGCAAGCAGTACGCCGTCACCCGCCAGAACGTGACCGGTCTGCAGTGGTCGCTGGACGCCTCCACCGTCTTCCGCTTCTGGGAGATCAGCAAGGGCTGACCCGACCCGGTACGGCGAAGGGGCCGGCGGCCGCGCGATGCGGCTGCCGGCCCCTTCGGCCGTACCCGGCGGATGTGGCGGGCGTCGGCGCGCTACGCGGCGCGCTTACGCCCCGGCGCCCGGCCGCACCAGACCGCTCTCGTACGCGTACACCGCCGCCTGGACCCGGTCCCGAAGGCCCAGCTTCGTCAGCACGTGCCCCACGTGCGTCTTCACCGTCGTCTCGCTGACGAACAGGTCCGCCGCGATCTCCGCGTTCGACAGACCGCGCGCCACCAGCTTCAGCACCTCGACCTCCCGCTCGGTCAGCGTGCCCAGCGTGTCCGGCAGGCTCTCCTCGCCCGACGGCAGGTGCCCCGCGTACTTGTCCAGCAGCCGGCGCGTGATGCTCGGCGCCAGCATCGCCTCGCCGCCCGCAACCACCCGGATCGCCTGCACCAGCTCGACGGCCGGCGCGTCCTTCAGCAGGAACCCGCTCGCCCCCGCCCGCAGCGCCTCCACCACGTACTCGTCCAGGTCGAACGTGGTCAGCACGAGCACCTTCGCCGGGCCGTCCCGGCCCGGACCCGTGATCTGCCGGGTCGCCTCCACCCCGTCCATCCGGGGCATCCGGATGTCCATCAGCACCACGTCGGGCTGGAGCGCCCGCACCTGGTCCAGCGCCTGCAGACCGTCCCCGGCCTCGCCGACGACCGCCAGGTCCTGTTCGGCCTCCAGGATCATCCGGAAGCCGGTGCGCAGCAGCGGCTGGTCGTCGACCAGTAGGACGCGGATCGCCACGGTGGGGTACCTCGTATTCGTACGGCGGCATCGACGGACGCCGCCCATTCTGCCCTGACCGGCCCCTCAGGATTCCCCGGCCCCGGGCCCGGCCCCGGCTCCGTCCGCGGCCGCGGGCCTCGGGATGACCACCAGCGGATAGACCGGGGGAGTCCCGCCGAACTCGGGACACACCGCCCGGTGGTCGCACCAGCCGCACAGCTTCGTCGGCCGCGGCCGCCAGTCGCCCGTCTCCGTCGCCTCCTTGATCGCCTCCCACAGCGCCAGCAGCTTGCGCTCCACCCGCTCCAGATCCGCGACCACCGGGTCGTACGTCAGCACGTCCCCACTGCCCAGGTACACCAGCTGCAACCGCCGCGGCACGACCTGCTTCAGCCGCCACACCACCAGCGCGTAGAACTTCATCTGGAACAGCGCGCCCTCGGCGTACTCCGGCCGCGGCGCCTTGCCCGTCTTGTAGTCGACGATCCGCACCTCGCCCGACGGCGCCACGTCCACCCGGTCGATGATCCCGCGCAGCCGCAGCCCCGACTCCAGCTCCGTCTCCACGAAGAACTCCCGCTCCACCGGCTCCAGCCGCGTCGGGTCCTCCAGCGTGAACCACCGCTCCACCAGCGCCTCGGCCTCCGTCAGCCAGCGCGCCAGCCCCGCCCCCTCATCGCCCTCCGGGAACAGCTCCGCCAGCTCCGGCTTCGACTCCAGCAGCCGGTCCCACTGCCCCGGGACCAGCGCCTTGGCCCGCGGCGCCGTCCGCTCCACCGCCGGGTGGTCGAAGAGCCGCTCCAGCACCGCGTGCACCAGGGTGCCCCGCGTCGCCGCCGCACTCGGCTTCTCGGGCAGCTTGTCGATCACCCGGAACCGGTACAGCAGCGGGCACTGCATGAAATCGCTCGCCCGGGAAGGGGAGAGCGAGGAAGGCGCCACAGCGCGCGGCGCTGCGTCGGCATCGGCATCGGTTGCGCCGGGAACCGGACCGGGGCTCGTCGTCATGGACAAAACCCTACGACCCGCCACCGACAGCGCGCGCATACCATCGACGACGGGCCCCCTCGCACTGCATGATCGGAGCATCACACCGCGCTACCGGAGACCCCGCCCCGCACCGAACGTGCACCTGCACCACACTGAGAGAACCGCCGGCCGCAACCCGCCGGACAGCACCGAACGAAGGACAGCCGTGGCAGACACCGACGAAACCGGCGAGCGCGCAGACAAGCGCTCCGGACCGGGCGGCGGAATCCTCATGGGCCGCCCCTTCGGAGTGCCCGTCTACGTCTCGCCCAGCTGGTTCCTCGTCGCCGCCCTCATCACCTGGGTCTTCGGCGACCAGCTCGACCGCGTCCTGCCCGACCTCGGCCCCGCCCGCTACCTCGTCTCCCTCTTCTTCGCCGTCGCCTTCTACGCCTCGGTCCTCGTCCACGAACTCGCCCACACCGTCGCCGCACTGCGCTTCAAACTGCCCGTGCGCCGGATCCAGCTCCAGTTCTTCGGCGGCGTCTCCGAGATCGAGAAGGAGTCCGAGACCCCCGGCCGCGAATTCGTCCTCGCCTTCGTCGGCCCCCTCCTCTCGCTCGTCCTCGCCGGCGCCTTCTACCTCGGCATGGAGCTCGTCGACCCGGCCAGCGTCCCCGGCGTCCTGCTCGCCGGCCTGATGATCTCCAACCTGCTCGTCGCCGCGTTCAACCTGCTCCCCGGCCTCCCGCTCGACGGCGGCCGCATGCTCCGCGCCGTCATCTGGGGCATCACCGGCAAACCCATGACCGGCACCGTCGCCGCCGCCTGGGTCGGCCGCGGCCTCGCCGTCGCCGTCCTCATCGGACTCCCGATGATCACCCACACCGGCGTCCTCGGCACCCGCACGGACGACATCGGTGGCATGAACACCGTCATGGACGCCCTGCTCGCCGCGATCCTCGCCGCCATCATCTGGACCGGCGCCGGCAACAGCCTGCGCATGGCCCGCCTGCGCGAACACCTCCCCGAACTGCACGCCCGCACCCTCACCCGGCGCGCCGTCCCCGTCGAGAACGCCACCCCCCTCTCCGAGGCCCTGCGCCGCGCCAACGCCCACGGCGCCCGCGCCATCGTCGTCGTCGACGGCCACGGCGACCCCCTCTCCATCGTCCGCGAGAGCGCCATCGCCTCCGTCCCCGAACACCGCCGCCCCTGGGTCGCGGTGAGCACCCTCGCCCAGGAGCTCACCGACGGGATGAGGCTCTCCGCCGAACTCTCCGGGGAGGAACTCCTCGACCACCTCCGCGCCACCCCCGCCACCGAGTACCTCGTGCTCGAACCCGGCGGCGAGATCTACGGCGTCCTGTCCACCCTCGACGTGGAGAAGGCCTTCGTGAAGGCCATGGCGCGGCCCCAGTCCTGAAGCCAATACACTGGTCACATGTCCGAACCGACCGGTGCCGCCCGCCGACGCGGGCCCTTCGAGGTCGGGGACCAGGTTCAGCTCACCGACCCCAAGGGCCGCCACTACACGTTCACGCTCGAAGCCGGGAAGAATTTCCACACCCACAAGGGTTCCTTCCCGCACGACGAGCTGATCGGCTCCCCCGAAGGAAGCGTCGTCCGTACCACGGGCAACGTCGCCTACCTCGCGCTGCGTCCCCTGCTCCCCGACTATGTCCTGTCCATGCCCCGCGGCGCCGCCGTGGTCTACCCCAAGGACGCCGGCCAGATCCTGGCCTTCGCCGACATCTTCCCCGGCGCCCGCGTCGTGGAAGCGGGGGTGGGCTCCGGCTCCCTGAGCAGCTTCCTGCTGCGCGCCATCGGCGACCAGGGCATGCTCCACAGCTACGAGCGCCGCGCGGACTTCGCCGAGATCGCCACCGCGAACGTCGAGCGCTACTTCGGCGGCCCGCACCCCGCGTGGCAGCTGACCGTCGGCGACCTCCAGGACAACCTGTCCGACACCGACGTCGACCGCGTGATCCTCGACATGCTCGCCCCCTGGGAGTGCCTGGAGGCCGTCTCCAAGGCGCTGGTCCCCGGCGGCATCCTGTGCTGCTACGTGGCCACCACCACCCAGCTCTCCAAGACGGTCGAGTCCATCCGCGAGATCGGCTGCTTCGCCGAGCCGCAGCCCTGGGAATCGATGATCCGCAACTGGCACGTCGAGGGCCTCGCGGTCCGGCCGGACCACCGGATGATCGGCCACACCGGCTTCCTCGTCACCGCCCGCCGCCTCGCCGACGGGGTCGAGCCCCCCATGCGCCGCCGCCGCCCCGCCAAGGGCGCCTACGGCGAGGACTACGACGGACCCGGCAGCGACCGCTCCGCCTAGACGACGGCGAGGCCGCCCGGCCGACCCAACACCAAGGCGCTGTGGCGCAGTTCCCCGGACGAACCGGGAACTGCGCCACAGCGCCTTTTCGTTGTCCCACCGGACGCCCCCCATACCGGCCCCAGCCGACACGGACCCGGCCGTTCCACCCCGGTGTGAGGTGTGGCACGATGCTGGCTCCCCGTCACCCTTCGCACAGGAGACACCCCGCGTGCCGCACCGCCCCGCCGAGCTGACGCCGACACCGGAATTCCTGGGCCACAGCAGCGCCAGGCCCCTCCACTGGCTCGCCACGGCCACCGCCATGGCCGCCGTCGTAGCCGCCGCGGGACTCATCCAGCCGGACACGGCCGCGGGCGGCCCCGCCGGCCCCGCGCACTCCTCCGCGGCCCCCGCGAGCGGCCCGCAGGCCGCCGCCCCCGACCCGGCCGCGGTCACGTACCCGCTGGACTGCAAGGGCCTCCCGACGGCCGTCACGGCCACCGCCCAGGGCGATCTCGACGGCGACGGCCGCCCCGAGACCGTGGCCGCCGTCCGCTGCGACGCCGGATCCGGCACCCCGCCCCACGCGATCTACGTACTCGCACAGGACAAGACCCCCGGCGCGACGCCGAGGGTCGTGGCCACCCTGCTGGAGGCCGGGAAGAGGCAGACCGCCACCGATCTCACGATCCGCGACGGAGTCGTCACCGCCAGCCTCCTCGGTTACTCCTCGCCCCAGGTGCCCCGCTACAGCCCCGACGTGAAACAGCTCGCCAAGTGGCGCTGGAGCGGCGGAAAATTCCGCCAGGAGCTGACGAACTCAGACGCCAGGAGTGTTTGAACCGTCACTCCGCGTCCGGACCGAAGACCTCGACCCTGTCCGAAACGCGCCTTACGTGGATGCAGTCACCCGGGCATTCCTTCGCCGAGTCGACCACGTCCTGCAGCAGCGTCAGGGGAACCGGAGTCGTCGCCCCCGCCTCCACCAGAAGCTCGTCCTCAGGGCTCTTCACGTACGCCAGACCATCGATGTCCAGCTCGAACACCTCCGGCGCGTACTGCACACAGATGCCGTCACCGGTGCACAGGTCCTGGTCGATCCAGACCTCGAGCGGCTCGCCGGCCTGCCCGGCACCACCCGTGGGAGCCTCCTGCTGCACGGTCATATCTCCTGCCGTTCCCTGTGCTCAGTGATCCGTTTCCGCCACGAGCCGCGGCAAGTCGCGCGAGCCCTGACGGGTGTTGAACAGTTCGACCTTACAACCGGCCGCTTTCCGATGTTGATGGGTGGGTATTTCCTTGGCGTGAGGGAGTACGCAAGGGTGAAGATCGGACACACCTCTACCGTCTTTGTGATCTAGGGGTTTCAATCACCACCAGCCCAGGTAGGGTCAGGAAGCGTCCAGCTCCCCTTGGAGGAGGTGAGGACCGTGGCAGCCCACGACGACGACATCAACCGCGGCATCCGGCCGGGGCGAGGGTCTGAGGACCCCGCCGGTCAGGTTGCCTATCTCGAGCAGGAAATCGCCGTCCTGCGACGTAAGCTCGCCGACTCTCCGCGACACACGAGGATTCTCGAAGAGCGGATCGTCGAGCTCCAGACAAACCTGGCCGGCGTCTCCGCGCAAAACGAGCGACTGGCAAATACGCTCCGTGAGGCCCGCGACCAGATCGTCGCCCTCAAGGAGGAAGTCGACCGGCTCGCGCAGCCGCCGGCCGGCTTCGGTGTCTTCCTTCAGGCGAACGAAGACGGCACCGTCGACATCTTCACCGGCGGCCGAAAGCTCCGCGTGAACGTCAGCCCCAGCGTCGAACCGGAAGACCTCCGGCGCGGCCAGGAGGTCATGCTCAACGAGGCCCTCAACGTGGTCGAGGCCATGGAGTTCGAACGGGCCGGGGACATCGTCACCCTCAAGGAGATCCTCGAGGACGGCGAGCGCGCCCTGGTGGTCGGGCACACCGACGAGGAAAGGGTGGTGAGGCTCGCCGAGCCGCTCCTGGACATCACCATCCGCCCCGGCGACGCCCTCCTGCTCGAGCCCCGCTCCGGCTACGTCTACGAGGTGGTCCCCAAGAGCGAGGTCGAGGACCTGGTCCTCGAAGAGGTCCCGGACATCGACTACGACAAGATCGGCGGCCTGGGCGACCAGATCGAGCTGATCCGCGACGCGGTCGAGCTCCCGTACCTCTACCCCGACCTCTTCAAGGAACACGAACTGCGGCCCCCGAAGGGCATCCTGCTCTACGGCCCTCCCGGCTGCGGCAAGACGCTCATCGCCAAGGCAGTGGCCAACTCCCTTGCCAAGAAGGTCGCCGAGGTGACCGGACAGGCCCAGGGCAAGTCCTACTTCCTGAACATCAAGGGCCCCGAACTCCTCAACAAGTACGTCGGCGAGACCGAGCGGCACATCCGCCTCGTCTTCCAGCGTGCCCGTGAGAAGGCCAGCGAGGGCACCCCCGTCATCGTCTTCTTCGACGAGATGGAATCCCTCTTCCGCACCCGCGGATCCGGAGTCAGCTCGGACGTGGAGAACACCATCGTCCCCCAGCTGCTCGCCGAGATCGACGGTGTGGAGGGCCTGGAGAACGTCATCGTGATCGGCGCCTCCAACCGCGAGGACATGATCGACCCGGCCATCCTGCGCCCCGGCCGGCTCGACGTGAAGATCAAGATCGAGCGCCCCGACGCCGAAGCGGCGAAGGACATCTTCGCCAAGTACCTCAAGGCCTCGCTGCCGCTCCACAGCGACGACCTCACCGAGCACTCCGGCTCGCCCGAGGTCGCCGTTCACAGCATGATCCAGACCGTCGTCGAGCAGATGTACGCCGAAACCGAGGAAAACCGCTTCCTCGAGGTCACGTACGCCAACGGCGACAAGGAAGTCCTGTACTTCAAGGACTTCAACTCCGGCGCCATGATCCAGAACATCGTGGACCGGGCGAAGAAGATGGCCATCAAGGCCTTCCTGGAGCACAACCAGAAGGGCCTGCGCGTCTCCCACCTCCTCCAGGCCTGCGTGGACGAGTTCAAGGAGAACGAGGACCTGCCCAACACCACCAACCCGGACGACTGGGCCCGGATCTCCGGCAAGAAGGGCGAGCGGATCGTATTCATCCGCACGCTCGTCACCGGAAAGCAGGGCGCGGACACCGGACGCTCCATCGACACGGTGGCGAACACCGGTCAGTACCTCTGATCGACCAGGGCGGCTGCGGATGCCCTCCCCGGGCACCCGCAGCCGACTGCTTTACCGACTGTCCTTTTCAGCCGGTGACGGGGTGAAGTCAATGACTGAAATGATCTCCCCACCAGCGCGGAGTGGTTCTAGGCTCTTCCGTACCGCCGGTCGCGCAGTGCGGGGACGGGCACCGCACACGCACCGGAGCACCAGCGGTACTTGAGCGCCGCTCCCGAACGGGAGCGCCGCCGGGCAAGGAGGGCCGCATGACCGTACGGCGAGTAATGGGAATCGAGACGGAGTACGGGATCTCCGTCCCGGGGCACCCGAACGCCAATGCCATGCTCACCTCGTCCCAGATCGTCAACGCCTACGCGGCGGCGATGCACCGGGCGCGCCGCGCCCGCTGGGACTTCGAGGAGGAGAACCCGCTGCGGGACGCCCGCGGCTTCGACCTCGCCCGCGAGGCCGCCGACAACAGCCAGCTCACCGACGAGGACATCGGCCTCGCCAACGTCATCCTCACCAACGGTGCACGGCTCTACGTCGACCACGCGCACCCCGAGTACAGCTCTCCGGAGATCACCAACCCGCTCGACGCAGTCCTCTGGGACAAGGCCGGCGAGCGGATCATGGCCGAGGCCGCCGTACGGGCCGCCCAGCTCCCCGGCGCCCAGCCCATCCACCTGTACAAGAACAACACCGACAACAAGGGCGCCTCCTACGGCACGCACGAGAACTACCTGATGAAGCGGGAAACCCCCTTCTCGGAGATCGTGCGCCACCTGACCCCCTTCTTCGTCTCCCGCCAGGTCGTGACCGGCGCGGGGCGCGTGGGGATCGGCCAGGACGGCCGCGAGCACGGCTTCCAGATCAGCCAGCGCGCGGACTACTTCGAGGTCGAGGTCGGCCTGGAGACGACGCTCAAGCGGCCCATCATCAACACGCGCGACGAGCCGCACTCGGACGCCGAGAAGTACCGCCGGCTCCACGTGATCATCGGCGACGCGAACCTCTCGGAGATCTCGACCTACCTCAAGCTCGGCACCACCGCCCTCGTCCTCTCGATGATCGAGGACTCGTTCATCAACGTCGACCTGGCCGTGGACCAGCCCGTGCGGACCCTGCACCAGGTCTCCCACGACCCCGATCTGCACCACCTGATCACGCTGCGCAGCGGCCGCACGCTGACCGCCGTACAACTCCAGATGGAGTACTTCGAGCTGGCCAGGAAGTACGTGGACGAGCGTTTCGGCTCCGACGCGGACGAGCAGACCAAGGACGTGCTGGCCCGCTGGGAGGACGTGCTGGGCCGGCTGGAGAGCGACCCGATGAGCCTGTCGGGGGAGCTGGACTGGATCGCGAAGCGCGAGATCCTGGAGGGCTACCGGCGGCGGGACGGGCTCGGCTGGGACGCCGCCCGGCTCCACCTGGTGGACCTCCAGTACGCGGACGTGAGGCCCGAGAAGGGCCTGTACAACCGCCTGGTGGCCCGCGGCAAGATGAAGCGGCTGGTGGAGGAGCCGGCGGTGGAGCGCGCGCAGGGCAAGCCTCCGGAGGACACCCGGGCCTACTTCCGGGGCCGGTGCCTGGAGCAGTACGCGGACGACGTGGCCGCGGCCTCGTGGGACTCGGTGATCTTCGACCTCCCGGGCCGTGACTCGCTCCAGCGGGTCCCGACGCTGGAACCCCTGCGGGGTACCCGCAAGCACGTGAAGGAGCTCCTGGACCGCTGCCGCACGGCGGAGGACCTGGTGCGGGTACTGAGCGGGAACTGAGGGCTGAAAAGTCCCCGGTCCGGGAATCATGAAGTCAGCCGCACGTTGTGAAAGTGCGGGGACGAATGCCGGGCCCTCCTTGTAGGGTCCGACGTAGGGTCTGATCTTGAGAGATCCCGATCCCGGGGTCTCTCGACATGAGCGCGCGAACCGAGCGGGGTGAGGTAGACATGGCGACCAAGGACACCGGCGGCGGACAGCAGAAGGCGACTCGCTCGACCGAGGAGGTCGAGGAGGCGGCGGTCGAGGAATCGACCGACCTCAAGGAGCGCCAGGAAAAGCTCTCCGACGACGTCGACTCCGTACTCGACGAAATCGACGACGTACTTGAAGAGAACGCCGAGGACTTCGTGCGGTCCTTCGTGCAAAAGGGTGGCCAGTAAGGCCTCTTTGCCTTCGATTCGAAGGTGATGGTAGGAGATGGCCAGGCTGGGAGCGGAGCGAAAATCGCGCGCCCGATGCGGTGGGCAGAAGCCGCGTCGGGCGTTCGATCCCGCAGGTTGATCGTCGCCGTGGGACGGGTAGGGTCCGTGGCGTACTTTGCATCAACTGCAATTCAGGTCTTGGCGTGTTGAAAGACAACCCCGACCGCATGCGTCGGGCCGCCGCATATTTGGAGGGAACGCGTGGAAGCCAACACTCGTAGCACGGGGCGGCTGCCGGCAGCCTTCCTGACACCGGGTTCGTCGTCGTTCATGGACTTCCTCGGGGCGCATTCGCCCGAGATGCTGCCGGGGAACCGGAAGCTGCCCGAGGGGGTCGTCGAGGCGCCGCACGGGACGACCATCGTCGCCACCACCTTCCCCGGTGGTGTCGTGCTCGCCGGTGACCGGCGGGCGACCATGGGGAACATGATCGCGCAGCGGGACATCGAGAAGGTGTTCCCGGCCGACGAGTACTCCGCGGTGGGCATCGCCGGTACGGCCGGCCTGGCCGTGGAGATGGTGAAGCTGTTCCAGCTGGAGCTGGAGCACTTCGAGAAGGTGGAGGGGGCGACCCTCTCCCTGGAGGGCAAGGCCAACCGGCTCTCCACCATGATCCGGAGCAATCTGGGGATGGCCATGCAGGGGCTCGCGGTCGTGCCGCTCTTCGCGGGGTGGGACGAGGGCAAGGAGAAGGGCCGGATCTTCTCCTACGACGTGACCGGCGGCCGCTCCGAGGAGCACGGCTTCGCCGCCACCGGTTCCGGCTCGATCTTCGCGCGCGGGTCCATGAAGAAGCTGTACCGCCCCGACCTGACGGAGGAGCAGGCCACCACCCTCGTCGTGCAGGCGCTGTACGACGCCGCCGACGACGACTCGGCGACCGGTGGACCGGACCTGTACCGCCACATCTATCCGATCGTCACCGTCATCACGGACGAGGGCTTCCGCAGGCTGACGGACGAGGAGTCGCAGGAACTCGCCCGCAGCGTCACCAACCGGCGGCTCGAGCAGCCCGACGGGCCGCGCGCGGCCCTGCTCTGACCAGTCCTCCTCGTCGCCCAGAAGAAAGGGACGGATAACCGGTGTCGACTCCGTTCTACGTCTCACCCCAGCAGGCCATGGCCGACCGGGCGGAATACGCCCGGAAGGGCATCGCCCGCGGTCGCAGCCTTGTCGTGCTGCAGTACGCCGACGGCATCGTGTTCGTCGGCGAGAACCCCTCCCGCGCGCTGCACAAGTTCAGCGAGATCTACGACCGGATCGGCTTCGCGGCCGCCGGCAAGTACAACGAGTACGAGAACCTGCGGATCGGCGGCGTGCGCTACGCCGATCTGCGCGGATACACCTACGACCGTGACGATGTGACGGCCCGTGGGCTGGCCAACGTCTACGCGCAGACGCTCGGCACGATCTTCTCCAGTGCCGGCGAGAAGCCGTACGAGGTCGAGCTGGTCGTGGCCGAGGTCGGTGCGACGGCCGCGGGCGACCAGATCTACCGGCTGCCGCACGACGGTTCGATCGTGGACGAGCACGGCTCGGTCGCGGTCGGCGGCAACGCCGAGCAGATCAGCACGTACATGGACCAGCGGCACCGGGACGGGATGACCCTGTCCGAGGCGCTGAAGCTGGCGGTGCAGGCGCTGTCCAGCCAGGCGAACGGTGCGGACAAGACGATCCCGGCGGAGCGGCTGGAGGTCGCGGTGCTGGACCGGACGCGGGCCCAGCAGCGGAAGTTCAAGCGGATCCGGGGCCGGCAGCTGTCGCGGCTGCTGGAGGCCGATGTCACGGCGGCCGTGCAGGCCGATGCCGTGTCGAACGACGAGGCTCCCGAGGACGATTCCGAGTAGGGGTCCACGCGCGCACGGCGCCCCCGGCCATCCGGCCGGGGGCGCCTTCGCGTTCTCAGGCCGGAGCCGGGCCGGTGGAGGCGCGGACGACCAGGTCGACCGGGAGGTCGGGGGCGGTCCAGGGGGCGCCGTCCAGGACGGCGAGGAGGGCGGTCATGCCCTGTTCGCCGACGCGTTCGGCGGGGAGGTGGACGGTGGTGAGCTCGGGTTCGACGGCGGTGGCGAGGGCGAGGTCGTCGACGCCGGTGACGGAGAGGTCCTCGGGGACGCGCAGGCCCAGGCGCCGGGCGGCCTTGCAGGCGCCGGCGGCGAGGATGTCGTCGTCGCAGACGACGGCCGTGGGCCGGCTCCCGGGGGCCGCGAGGGCCGCCTCCATGGCCGTACGGGCCTCGGCGACGGTGAGCGGGGCCCGTACGGTGCGCAGCTCGGCGTGGGGCGCCAGCAGGGCGGCCAGGGCCTCGGCGCGGACGTCGAAGGTCCAGGAGTCGACGGCGGAGGCGAGGTGGAGGACGCGGCGGTGGCCGAGCGCGAGGAGGTGTTCGGTGACCTGGCGCATGCCGTCGGCCATGGCCAGGTTGACGTGGGCGGCGGCGCGTCCGGCGGTGGGGTCGCTGTCGAGCATGACGAGGGGGAGTTCGGCGTCGCCGATGGCGTCGAGGGCGTGGGCGGCCATGGAGGAGGCGATGACCCCGTCGAGGGCGGCGCGGGCGGAGGCGAAGGGGTCGCGGGCGGGGCCGGTGCCGTCGGGGGAGGGGTAGAGGACGACGCCGAAGCCGTGTTCGGCGGCGATGCGGGCGGCGCCGGTGTAGACGCGGGCGAAGAACTCGTTGGTGAGGGCGGGGACGACGAGGAGGGCGGTGCGGGTGGAGCCGAGGCGGAGGTTGCGGGCGGCGAGGTTGGGGCGGTAGCCGAGGGTGGTGGCGGCTTCACGGACCAGGCCGGCGGTGCGTTCGGAGACGCGGCCGCGCCACTTGTCGCCGAGGACGAGGGAGACGGTGGCCTGTGAGACCCCGGCGGCGGTGGCCACGTCCCGGCTGGTGGGTCTCGTCACACGGTGCTCCTGTAGTGCGAGGTCGTACGGGGTCGGCGGGGGCGCGGCGGTCTCTCGGGTGGACCCCCGCGGTGTGGCCATGGTACGTATGACGGGTCACGTTATACGTATTACCTTGATTGCTCCCGGCGGGATTCCGGGCAGAAGGGGGCCGTCATGGCCGCGGGATACGCGGAGCTGCTCAGGACCCGGCACGCCGCGAGGCTGCTGGCGGGCACGCTCATAGGCCGGCTGCCGAACGGCACCGGGCCGATCGCGATCGTGCTGTTCACCCGGGCCGAGGGCGGCAGCTACAGCCTGGCGGGCGCTCTGGCGGCCGTGTACGGGCTGGCCAATGCGGTGGGGCAGCCGCTGCTGGGGCGGGCCGTCGACCTGTTCGGGCAGCCGCGGGTGCAGCTGCCGGCCGCGGTGGTGTCCGCGCTGGGCATGGTGTGGCTGGCGGTGGCGGGCACCGGGTCGCCGGTGGCCGCGTACGGCGCCGTGGTGGTCGCGGGGCTCTTCACGCCGCCGCTGGAGGGCGGGCTGCGGGCGCTGTGGCCGGGTGTGCTCGGCGGCAAGGAGGAGCGGGTGCACGCCGCGTACGCCATGGACGCGGTGGCCCAGGAGGTCATGTTCACGGTCGGTCCGCTGCTGGTGACGCTGTTCGTGGCGCTGTGGGACCCGGCGGTGGCGCTGCTGGTGATCAATGCCATCGGTGTGCTGGGTGCGCTGTCGGTGGTGGTGTCGGAGCCCTCGCGCAGCTGGCGTTCGGAGCCGCGCGAGGCGCACTGGCTGGGCGCGCTGCGTGCGCCGGGGCTGCTGGCGCTGCTGGGTTCGTTCTTCTTCGTGGGCGGGGCGCTGGGTTCGATCACGGTGGCGGGTGTGGCGTACGCCGATGACCACGGGAACCAGGCGGTGTACGGCTGGCTGATGGCGGCGCTGGGTCTGGGCGCGCTGCTCGGCGGGGTGACGTACGGGGCCCGGCAGTGGGCGGGCGCGCCGGAGCGGCGGCTGCGGCTGCTGGTGGCGCTGCTGGCGGTCTGCTACCTGCCGCTGATGCTGGTTCCGGGCCCGGTGGCGATGGCGGGGCTGGCGGCGCTGGCGGGCGTGTTCCTGGCGCCCGCGCTGGCCTGTGCGTTCATCGTCGTGGACCGGCACGCTCCGGCGGGGACGGTGACGGAGGCGTTCTCGTGGCTGGTGACGTTCTTCGGGGTGGGCGCGGCGATCGGTACGGCCGCGGCCGGCCCGGCGGTGGAACTGGGCGGTACGGCGAGCGGGTTCGGCGTGGCGAGCGTCGCCGGTGCGGCGGCGCTGCTGGTGCTGACGGCCACTCAGCGGATCCTGGCCGCTCCCGGCCGCACCCGGACGGTGACGGGTTCGCCGTCGGGATCCGAGGCGGGAGCCGATGGAGGCAGGGACGCGGTCGCGGGCGCGGGCACGGACGCGGGCACTGACGGAGCCGCAGGCGGGGGTGCGCCGGAGGGTCCGGCGGGCGGTCCGGCGGAGCGGCTCGTCGGCACCTGATCGAAACGGCGTTCACGAACCCGGTTTCAGAACAGTGCGGAAGGCGTAATGTTCAGTCATGGACCGCCGCATTTTCGGGCTGGAGAACGAGTACGGCGTCACGTGCACGTTCAGGGGACAGCGCCGACTGTCTCCTGACGAAGTGGCGCGCTACCTCTTCCGCCGTGTTGTGTCATGGGGCCGCAGCAGCAATGTCTTCCTGCGGAACGGCGCCCGCCTGTACCTCGACGTGGGTTCGCATCCGGAATATGCAACTCCCGAATGTGACAACGTGACGGAACTCGTCACGCACGACAAGGCGGGCGAGCGCATTCTCGAAGGTCTGCTCGTCGATGCCGAACGCCGCCTGCACGAGGAGGGAATCGCGGGCGACGTCTATCTCTTCAAGAACAACACCGACTCGGCGGGCAACTCGTACGGCTGCCACGAGAACTATCTGGTGGCCCGGCACGGGGAATTCTCCCGCCTGGCGGACATCCTCATTCCGTTCCTCGTCACGCGCCAGCTGATCTGCGGCGCGGGCAAGGTGCTGCAGACCCCCCGGGGCGCGGTCTACTGCGTGAGCCAGCGGGCCGAGCACATCTGGGAGGGCGTCAGCTCCGCGACGACCCGCTCGCGGCCGATCATCAACACCCGGGACGAGCCGCACGCGGACGCCGAGCGCTACCGCCGCCTGCACGTGATCGTCGGGGACTCGAACATGTCCGAGACGACCATGCTGCTCAAGGTCGGGGCCACCGACCTGGTGCTGCGCATGATCGAGGCGGGCACGGTGATGCGGGACCTGACGCTGGAGAACCCGATCCGGGCGATCCGCGAGGTCAGCCACGACATCACGGGCCAGCGCAAGGTGCGCCTGGCGAGCGGCCGCGAGGCCTCGGCCCTGGAGATCCAGCGCGAGTACTACGACAAGGCCGTGGACTTTGCCGAGCGCCGGGGGATCCGTACCGGCACGGTGGACCAGGTGCTGGAGCTGTGGGGCCGCACCCTCGACGCGATCGACGCGGAGGACCTGGACCGGATCGGGACCGAGATCGACTGGGTCATGAAGTACCAGCTGATCGAGCGGTACCGGGCCAAGCACGGCATGACCATGTCGAACCCGCGCGTGGCCCAGATAGACCTCGCGTACCACGACATCCACCGCCGGCGCGGTCTGTACTACCTGCTGGAGCGCAAGGGGCAGGCGGCACGGATCTGCAACGACCTCAAGATCTTCGAGGGCAAGTCGGTGCCCCCGCAGACCACGAGGGCGCGGCTGCGCGGCGATTTCATCCGCCGGGCGCAGGAGCAGCGGCGGGACTTCACGGTCGACTGGGTGCATCTCAAGCTGAACGACCAGGCGCAGCGGACCGTGCTGTGCAAGGACCCGTTCCGGTCGGTGGACGACCGGGTGGAGAAGCTGATCGCCGGGATGTGAGATCGCGCTGATCTCGTGCAGGGCCCCGTACGGATCTCGTACGGGGCCCTGCGCACGCCTTAGAGTGGCGTCGACCGCACCGCCGTCTGAGATCTGAGGAACACGTGCGCCGACTTGCCGGCCTGCTTGTCGTACCCCTTCTGCTGCTGTCGACAGCAGCCTGTGGCGACAGCGGCTCCGACTCCGCCCAGATGAAGAACGGGGTGCCCGCGATCACGAAGGGCGCCAAGTTCGGGGAGACGCCCACCCTGTCGCAGGCGAAGGGGGACCCGCCGAAGGAACTGAAGGTGGTGACCGTCAGCGAGGGCACCGGCCCGGCGCTGAAGAAGGGCGATGTCGCCCAGGTCAACTACCTCGGCCAGGTCTGGGACGGCAAGGAGCCGTTCGACCAGAGCTTCGGCAAGGGCAAGCCGTTCGAGGTGACCATCGGTGCCGGAATGGTCATCAAGGGCTGGGACCAGGGTCTTGAGGGCAAGAAGGTCGGCAGCCGCCTGGAACTGGTGATCCCGCCGGACCTGGGTTACGGCGACAAGGGCTCCGGCGACAAGATCAAGCCGAACGCCACGCTGGTCTTCGTCGTGGACATCGTCAAGGGCACCTCGGTCCCGGCCTCGGCCACGGGCAAGGAGGTCGCGCAGGACAACAAGGACCTGCCGAAGATCGGTACGAACACGGACGGCAAGGAAGTCTCCGTGACCGTTCCGAAGGACACCGCGCCGCCGGCGAAGCTGGTCTCGAACTACGTGCTGGAGGGTGACGGCCCGGCCGTCAAGGACACCGACAGCGTCGTGGTCAAGTTCAACGGCAAGACGTGGAAGGACGACAAGACCTTCGAAAGCACGTACGCCACGGACCAGACGGTGACCTGGCCGATGGACCAGCTCTCGGTCAAGGGTCTCAAGGAAGGCCTGACCGGCAAGAAGGTCGGCAGCCGCATCCTGCTGGTCATCCCGCCGGACCAGGGCTTCGGCGACAAGGAGACGGGCACCATCCCGGCCAACTCGACGCTGGTCTTCAGCCTCGACATCCTCGCCGTGATGTAAGACTGTCCGGGTTGACCTGATTCAGTTTTGAGGAGCAGTTCCGTGAGCAACCAGCTCGAGAAGCCCGAGATCGACTTCCCCGACTTCCCGGTCCCCGCCGACCTGGTCATCGAGGACATCTGGGAGGGCGACGGCGCCGAGGCCACGGCCGGGAACAAGGTCTCCGTCCACTACGTGGGCGTGTCCTATTCCACGGGTGAGGAGTTTGACGCCTCCTGGAACCGCGGCGCCCCGCTGCAGTTCATCCTGGGCATCGGCCAGGTCATCGCCGGCTGGGACCAGGGCGTCCAGGGCATGAAGGTCGGCGGCCGGCGCAAGCTGGTCATCCCGGCCCACCTGGCGTACGGCGACAACAGCCCGACCCCCGCGATCAAGCCGGGCGAGACGCTGATCTTCGTCTGCGACCTGATGGGCGTCTGATCCGACGACCCGCGATCGGCAGAAGGGGCCCCCGCCGTCAGGCGGGGGCCCTCGCTTTTGCCGGGGACCGCCGGGGCGGTACGGTCAACGGTCACGGACGTGTCGTGCGTGCCGTGGGTGCAACGTGTGGGCGGAGAAGGGCGGAAGGGCGTCGATGGCGATTGCCAAGGCCGAGCGGCTGATGAATCTGGCGCTGTGTCTGCTGGGGACCCGCCGGCCGCTGAGCAAGCGAGAGCTGCGCGGTTCCATCGAGGCGTACATGGAAGCCGGCAACGACGAGTCGTTCAACCGCATGTTCGAGCGGGACAAGGACGATCTGCGTGAACTCGGCCTGGTCATCGAGACGGTGGAGAACCTGGAGGGCGAGACCGGTTACCTCGCCCGCCGCGACAGCAACCGGCTGCCGCCCGTCTCCCTCGACGCCGAGGAGGCCGCCGCCCTGGGGCTCGCGGCCAAGGTCTGGCAGCAGGCCCGTCTCGCCGGAGCCGCCAGCGGCGCCCTGCAGAAGCTGCGCGCGGGCGGGATGCCGGAGGCGGGGGATCCGTACGAGGGCCAGCACAGCGCCATCGAGCCGCGCATCCCGGTCCACGAGGCGGCCTTCGAACCGCTGATGCTGGCCTGCCGCGACCGCCGGCCGGTGGTCTTCGACTACCGCAAGTCCACGGCCGCGCGCCCCGAGAGCCGGCAGGTGGAGCCGTGGGCGCTGGAGTGCTGGCGCGGCCACTGGTACCTGGCCGGCTACGACCGCGACCGCGGGGCGGAGCGGGTGTTCCGGCTCTCCCGGATCACCGGCAAGGTCCGCTCCCGGGCGGCCAAGTACACCGCCGAGGTCCCGGACGTGGTCACCGTACGGGAGACCGTCGCGAGCTGGGCCGGGGAGAGCGCGGACCGCTCCGCGCTGATCCGGCTGCGGTCCGGGGCCGGGTACCCGCTGCGGGCCAAGGCCACCGCCGTGCGCGAGGGCGGGGACGGCTGGGACGAGCTGGAGATCCCGTACGGGCACGGGCTCGACGCCTGGCTGGTCGAGTTCGGGCCGGACGTGGTGGTCGTGGGCCCCGCAGACCTGCGGGCCGACGTCGTGGACCGGCTGCGCGCCGTGGCCGCGGGCTGAGGCCGCCCCGGCGGACCGGACCGCTCCGAGCCGCCCTGGCCGCCGCCCGATCCGCCGCACCGATCGCACCACCGCACCGTTCGCAAGACGTGCCCTGAGGGGGAGACGTACCAGCATGGCTGCCAACGCCATCGACCAGACCCGCCGGATGCTGTCCCTGGTGACGTACCTGCGCGAGCGCCCCGGGGCGCACGTCGCCGACGTCGCCCGCGCCTTCGGGATCACCGAGGACGAGCTGATCTCGGACCTCGACGTGCTGCCCATGTGCGGGACCAGCTTCCGCGGCGGGGACCTGCTCGACATCGACACCGACGGGGAGCGCATCTGGTGGCGCAACCCCGACGCCTCGGGGGAGTCCACCGCGGAGCCGCTGCGCCTGGCCGCCGACGAGGCGACCGCGCTGCTGGTCGCCGCCCGCGCCGTGGCCACGCTGCCCGGGCTGCGCGAGAGCGACCGGGACGCGCTGCTGCGCGCCACCGCGAAGCTGGAGGCCGCCGCGGGCGAGGCGGCCGGGGCCAGCTCCCGGCTGTCGGTGACCTTCGAGTCGGAGGGCGGGGTCTTCGCCGACGTCGACCGGGCCATCGCGGAGCGCCGGCGGCTGTGGCTGCGCTACTACTCGCCGGCCCGGGACGAGCTGACCGAGCGCAAGGTCGACCCGATCCGGCTCTTCGCGGTGGGCCACACCTACATGGAGGGCTGGTGCCACCTCTCCGAGGCCCGGCGCACCTTCCGCCTCGACCGGGTCGCCGAGATCCGGCTGCTGGACGAGCGGGCCGAGCCGCCCGCCATCGAGCCGCGCGACCTGTCCGAGGGACTCGTCCAGCCGGCCGCCGAGGACCCGGAGGTCGTGGTCGAGGTCGGGCCGGGCGGCCGCTGGGTCGCCGAGTACTACCCGCACGACAGCGCCGAGGAGCTGCCCGACGGCGGCCTGCGGATCACGCTGCGCAGCCCGGACCCGGCCTCGCTGCGCCGGCTCGCGCTGCGGCTGGGCCGCGAGGGCCGGATCGTGGCGCCCGCGGAGCTGGCCGACAGTGCGCGGCAGGCGGCCCGGGAGGCGCTCGCCGGGTACGGGGAACAGGACTGAGCGGGGCGGACACGCACGCCGAAGAGGCAGGGCAGGGCAAGGGGAAGCGGCGGGCCGTGCGGTACGGGCCCTGCCGTACGGGAGCTGCGCCGTCCGCGAGCGGACGGTCTGAGGGGAGCGCCGAGCGATGTCGCCAATGTCCGGGCCGCGGGGTGTGCAGGCCGCCGCAGGGCCGCCGGTCGCCTTCAAAGCGGCCTGTTCCGACTGCCGGGCCCGCTTCGAGCTGGACGCGGGGGCCCTGCGGCTGGTGATCGGCGGGAGCCGGCGCACCACGTTCTACTCGTTCACCTGTCCCGCGTGCGGGGCCTCCGTCCGCAAACCGGCCGGCGAGCGCATCGTGGAACTGCTGACCGGTGGCGGCGTGAGCACCCTGCGCAGCGTCTGAGGCGGCCGGTGGCCTAGGCTCGACCCATGCTGTGGCCGATGCTCGCAATCGCCCTGGGTTTCCTCGGGCTCGCCGTCCTCGCCGTCCTCGCGGTGCGCGTCTTCGTGGAGGTGCGGCGGCTGTCCGGCCAGGTCGAGCTGGCCAGCCGGCGGATCGCGGACGCCTCGGGGGACCTGGAGCGCGCGGCGAGCGACCTGGCGCGTGCGGGTGGCACCGCCCGGCCGTAAAACGGGACAAAGCGCAGGATCGTGACCCGCAGGTCTCTGGAAAGTGCGGGTCGGGACCCGTACCGTCGGTCCCAGCCGCACGCAAGGCGGGATACCCCGGGGGATTGCCGGGCGTTAACCCCCGGGGGTTACGATCCTTGCCTGAGCGGTCACGGATCAAGATCCGGGGCCGCCGACACCACAATCAGCCGTTTCGGTGAGAAGGAAGTCAGACATGATCGGCAATCTGAAGCCTCTTGAGATCCTCCTGATCATCGCCGTGATCTTCCTGCTGTTCGGTGCCAAGAAGCTCCCCGACATGGCGCGCTCCCTCGGCAAGTCGGCCCGCATCCTCAAGAGCGAGGCCAAGGCCATGAAGGCGGAGAGCGCCGCGGAGGACAACGCCACCGCCGCGACCGTCGCCGACCAGGCCCCGCAGCAGGCCGCCGCCCCGCGCACCATCAAGGCCGCTCCCGGCGACGTGACCAGCTCGCGTCCGGTCAACGAGCCGAACCACACCACCCAGGGCTGATCGCCCGGCCGCCGGACCGCCGGTCCGCGGCCGAGATCACGACGGTCATCTGCAACGAGACAAGGGACGTGGGTTGCTCAAGTCTGCCCGCAAGCAGGAGAAGCAAGGCAAGCAGGAGAAGGACGCCGAAGGGCGCATGCCTCTTGTCGAGCACCTGCGTGAGCTGAGAAACCGCCTGCTGAAGTCGGTCCTGGCGATCCTCGTGATCACTGTCGTGGCGGCCTTCTACTACAAGAACCTGATCGACTTCATGCTGAAGCCGATGCTGGACTCCGTCGGCTGCACCAACGGCGTGGTCTCGCAGCGCAACGGCCGGCCCTGCGCCGACATGACCGTGAACGGCCTCATCGCCCCGTTCTCGATCGCCCTCAAGGTCTCGCTCACCGCCGGTGTGGTGCTCTCGGCCCCGGTGTGGCTCTACCAGCTCTGGGCCTTCGTCGCCCCCGGCCTGCACAACCACGAGAAGCGCTACGCGATGGGCTTCGTCGCCGTCGGCGCTCCGCTGTTCGGCGCCGGTGCGGTGCTCGCGTACAAGCTGCTGCCGAAGACCGCGCAGATCCTCCTCGAATTCACCCCCGAGAACGCGCGCAACCTGCTCCCGGTCGACGACTACCTCGACCTGGTCACGCGCATGGTCGTCGTCTTCGGCCTCGCGTTCGAGCTGCCGCTGCTGCTGATCCTCCTCAACTTCACCGGGGTCCTCACCGCGAAGCGGCTGGCGAGCTGGTGGCGGGCCATGGTGCTGGGCATCACGATCTTCGCCGCGTTCGCCACGCCCACCGGCGACCCGCTGACCATGCTGTCGCTGGCCGCGCCGATCATCGCCCTCTACTTCATCGCCCTCGGGATCTGCCTGGTCAACGACCGCAGGCGGCGCCGCGGCAACCCCGACGCGCTGCTCGACGACGACGAGGCGTCCGAGCTGGACCTGACGCCCGCGCCGATCGGTGAGATGGATCCCGTCCAGGCCCCGGCCGCCCTGCCCGAGCAGGCCGACGGCGGACGCAGGCAGATCAACGGTTACGACGACGCGACCTGACAGGTACATTCCGGTGGGTGAGCGCTGAGATCACCCTCCTCGTCAATCCCACCGCGGGACGCGGCCGGGGCGCGCACGCCGCGCAGCCGGCCGCTTCCGCGCTCCGGGCCGCCGGGTTCTCCGTACGGACGGTCCTCGGCGCCGATGCCGAGGACGCGCTGGCCCGGCTGCGCACCGCCGTCCGTGAGGGCACCGGGGCGGTGATCGCCGTCGGCGGCGACGGCGTGGTCTCCCTGGCCCTGCAGGCCCTGGCCGGGACGCTGGTGCCGCTCGGGGTGGTCGCCGTGGGGACCGGGAACGATTTCGCGCGGGCCATGGGGCTGCCCGTGGGGGAGCCCGCGCAGGCGGGACGGCTGGCCGCCGAGGCGCTCAAGGAGGGCCGGATCCGCGAGATCGACCTCGGGCGGGTGGCGGGGACCCCGGACCGGCGGGAGACCTGGTACGGGACCGTGCTGTGCTCCGGCTTCGATTCGCGGGTCAACGACCGCGGCAACCGGATGCGGCTCCCGGCGGGCCGGTTCAAGTACGACCTGGCGATCCTCGCCGAGCTGGCCGCCTTCCGGCCGTTCCCGTACCGCATCACCCTCGACGACGGCCCGGTGATCGAGACCGAGGCCACGCTGGTGGCCGTCGGGAACGGGACCTCGTACGGCGGCGGCATGCGCATCTGCGCGGACGCCGTCCCGGACGACGGGCTCTTCGACGTCGTGGTCGTGGGCGACTGCAGCCGGACCACCCTGCTCAGGGTCTTTCCGCAGGTCTACAAGGGGACGCACCTCGGCCACCCGAAGGTGACCGTCCACCGGGCCGCCAAGATCACGCTGGAGGCCGCCGGGATCACCGCGTACGCGGACGGCGAGCCGCTGGGACCGCTGCCGGTGACCGCCGACTGCGTTCCGGGGGCCCTGCGGCTGCTGTCGTAGCGCCGTCCCGGCGGCGGCCGGGCGGTCCGTATAAATGATCGCGACTGTTGTCAGGGGCGGCGGGTAGGCTCGAAGACAAGATGACCGAAGAACTCTCACCGGCGGAGCGGTACGCCGCTGCCCGGATCCGCGCCGCCGAAGAGGCCACCGCCCTGGCCCCCTTCCGCGAGATGTACGAATTCGATCTGGACGCGTACCAGGTCGACGCCTGCAAGGCACTGGAGGCCGGCAAGGGCGTCCTCGTCGCCGCCCCGACCGGCTCGGGCAAGACGATCGTCGGCGAGTTCGCCGTGCACCTCGCCCTCGGCCAGGGCCGCAAATGCTTCTACACGACGCCCATCAAGGCCCTGTCGAACCAGAAGTACGCCGACCTCGTCAAGCGCTACGGCGCCGACAAGGTGGGCCTGCTGACCGGTGACAACAGCGTCAACTCCGAGGCGCCCGTGGTCGTGATGACCACCGAGGTGCTCCGCAACATGCTCTACGCGGGCTCGCAGTCGCTGCGCGGCCTCGGCTACGTCGTGATGGACGAGGTGCACTACCTCTCCGACCGGTTCCGCGGAGCCGTCTGGGAGGAAGTGATCATCCACCTCCCCGAGTCGGTCACGCTGGTGTCCCTGTCGGCCACGGTGTCCAACGCCGAGGAGTTCGGCGACTGGCTCGACACCGTGCGCGGCGACACCGAGGTGATCGTCTCCGAGGAGCGTCCCGTCCCGCTGTGGCAGCACGTCATGGCCGGCCGCAAGATCTACGACCTCTTCGAGGAGGAGTCCGACCACGGAGGCCGCGGCTCCGCGCGCCGCGAGGTCAACCCCGACCTGCTGCGCATGGCGCGCGAGGAGAACACCCGGACGTACAGCCCGAAGGACCGGCGGCGCGGCAAGATGGTCCGCGAGGCCGACCGCGAGCGCGAGCGGCGCTCCCGCGGCCGGATCTGGACCCCGAGCCGCCCCGAGGTCATCGCCCGCCTCGACGGAGACGGGCTGCTGCCCGCCATCAACTTCATCTTCAGCCGGGCCGGCTGCGAGGCCGCCGTCCAGCAGTGCCTCTTCGCGGGCCTGCGGCTCAACGACGACACGGCCCGCCTGAAGGTCCGCGAGATCGTCGAGCAGCGGACGGCCTCCATCCCCACCGAGGACCTGCACGTCCTGGGGTACTACGAGTGGCTCGAAGGCCTGGAGCGGGGCATCGCCGCGCACCACGCCGGCATGCTGCCCACCTTCAAGGAGGTCGTGGAGGAGCTGTTCGTCCGGGGCCTGGTCAAGGCCGTCTTCGCCACCGAGACCCTGGCGCTGGGCATCAACATGCCCGCGCGCACGGTGATCCTGGAGAAGCTGGTCAAGTGGAACGGCGAGCAGCACGCCGACATCACCCCCGGCGAGTACACGCAGCTCACCGGCCGGGCCGGGCGGCGCGGCATCGACGTCGAGGGCCACGCCGTGGTGCTGTGGCAGCGGGGCATGGACCCGGCGGGGCTCGCCGGGCTCGCCGGTACCCGTACGTATCCGCTGCGCTCCAGCTTCAAGCCCTCGTACAACATGGCCGTGAACCTGGTCAGCCAGTTCGGGCGGCACCGCTCGCGCGAACTGCTGGAGACCTCGTTCGCGCAGTTCCAGGCCGACCGCTCGGTCGTCGGGATCTCCCGGCAGGTGCAGCGCAACGAGGAGGGCCTGGACGGTTACCGGGAGGGCATGACCTGCCACCTCGGGAACTTCGAGGAGTACGCGCAGCTGCGCCGCGACCTCAAGGACCGCGAGACGGACCTGGCCAAGCAGGGCGCGGCCCAGCGGCGGGTGCAGGCGGCCAGTTCGCTGGAGAAGCTCAAGCCGGGCGACATCATCCACGTGCCGACCGGCAAGTTCGCCGGGCTCGCGCTGGTCCTGGACCCGGGCGTGCCGGCCGGGCGGGTCAACGGGCACCGGGGGTACGAGTACGCGGAGGGCCCGCGGCCGCTGGTGCTGACGGCGGAGCGGCAGGTCAAGCGGCTCGCCGCGATCGACTTCCCGGTCCCGGTCGAGGCCATCGAGCGGATGCGGATCCCCAAGACGTTCAACGCGCGCTCGCCGCAGTCCCGTCGGGACCTGGCCTCCCAGCTGAGGTCCAAGGCCGGGCACATCGCGCCGGAGCGGCGCGGGCGCGGCAGGGCGGCGGCGGCCGACGACCGCGAGATCGCGCGGCTGCGCGCCGAGCTGCGGGCGCACCCCTGCCACGGCTGTGACGAGCGCGAGGACCACGCCCGCTGGGCGGAGCGCTACCACCGCCTCAAGCGGGACACCCAGCAGCTGGAACGGCGCATCGAGGGCCGGACGAACACGATCGCCCGCACCTTCGACCGGATCCACGCGCTGCTCACCGAGCTGGACTACCTGCGCGAGGACGAGGTCACCGTGCACGGCAAGCGGCTCGCCCGGCTGTACGGGGAGCTCGACCTGCTGGCGTCGGAGTGCCTGCGCGAGGGCGTCTGGGAGGGGCTGTCCCCGGCGGAACTGGCCGCCTGCGTCTCGGCGTTGGTGTTCGAGGCGCGGCAGTCCGACGACGCGGTGGCGCCGAAGGTGCCGGGCGGCGCGGCGAAGGCGGCGCTGGGCGAGATGGTCCGCATCTGGGGCCGGCTCGACGCGCTGGAGGAGGAGCACCGCATCAACCAGGCGGAGGGCGTGGGCCAGCGCGAGCCGGACCTGGGCTTCGCGTGGGCGGCGTACCAGTGGGCCTCCGACAAGAGCCTGGACGAGGTGCTGCGGGAGGCGGAGATGCCGGCCGGCGACTTCGTGCGCTGGTGCAAGCAGGTCATCGACGTGCTGGGGCAGATCGCGGCCGCGGCTCCCCCGGCGTCCGGTGACAGCGGGAGTACGGTGGCCCGCAACGCCCGCAAGGCCGTGGACGCGCTGCTGCGCGGCGTGGTGGCCTACAGCTCGGTCGGCTAGGCGGCCCGGCCTCGTCGGCTAGCCGGTTTCGGGGCTGTCGGGACCCCGCCAGCCGGCGAGGTCCTGCCAGGCCCGGAGGCTCAGACCGCTCTCGAAGCGGCGCGGGGCGCCGGTGACCGGGTCGGTGAACGACACCGTACGGGCCAGGAGCTGGAGCGGCCTGCGGTAGTCGTCCGGGGCCGGGTCGGTGACCTCCGGGTACAGCGGGTCGCCGAGGATCGGCAGGCCGAGGCCGTTCATGTGCACCCGCAGCTGGTGGGTGCGCCCGGTGTGCGGGGTCAGCCGGTAGCGGCCCAGCTCCCCCTGGGTGGCGAGGAGTTCGACCAGGGTCTCGGCGTTCGGCTCCGCGTCCGGGATCTCGGCCGCCGCCATGACCCCGCGGGTCTTCTCGATGTGGCTGCGGACGGTGCGCGGCAGTTCGACGGCCGGATCGTGGCGGGCGAGGGCCTCGTACTGCTTGACCACCCGCCGCTCCTGGAACAGCAGCTGGTACGCGCCGCGGTCCTCGGGGCGGATGCTGAACATCACCAGTCCGGCGGTCAGCCGGTCCAGCCGGTGCGCCGGGCTGAGCTCGGGCAGGTCGAGCTCGGTGCGCAGCCGGGCCAGGGCGGTCTGCGTGATGTGGCTGCCGCGCGGGGTGGTCGCCAGGAAGTGCGGCTTGTCCACGACCAGCAGGTGCGCGTCCCGGTGGACGACGCGGATCGGGAACGGCACCACGGGCTCCGGCTCCATGTCCCGGTGGAACCACAGGTAGGCGCCCGGCTCGTACGGGTCCTGCGGGCTCAGGACCCGCCCGCCGGGGCCGAACACCCGCCCGGCGCGCAGCAGGTGCGCGATGGACTCGGCGCCGCGGGTGCCGGCGTACCGCTCGGCCAGGTAGCCGCCGAGGTCGGGCCAGCGCCCCTCGGGGTCGGCCGGCAGCCGCAGCCGGACCGGGTCGATGCCGGCGACCTGGGGGAGGGGCGAGGGGGGTGCCTGGGCTCTGCGTCTCATCGGGTCCAGGCTATGCGGCTACTGCTTGGTGAACGTGCCCAGGTGGTTGGCGTCCAGGTACTCGATGCGGACCGTGCCGTCCTTGAAGACCACCCCGGTGCGGCCGACGGCGTTCTCGCCGGCGGTCACGTAGCTGAAGGTGTCCCCGTCGTAGTGGGTGAGCGGGAAGCGCATCGGCTTCGGGCCGAGGGAGAGGGTGAGACCGCCCTTGCCGCCCGCGTTCGCCGTCACGGTCAGCTTCCCGTAGTACGGGCTGACGTAGGTCCCGGTGTACGCGCTGTCGGCGCGGGCCGCCTTCGCGCCCGCGGGCGGGTGCGCGTAGTCGGTGGCGGAGGGGCCGGGGCCGAGTTGCTGGGCGTACAGCTCGGCGAAGAGCGGCAGCCAGTCGGTGGTCGGCGCGCCGTGCTCGGCGGTGTCGAAGAAGTCCATCGCGATGGCGTCGGCCATGCCGACCGGGGCGCCGTTGGTGAGGACGACGATGCCGAGCTTCTCCAGCGGGAGCAGCGTGACGTTGGTGTTGGCGCCGAGTTCGAAGCCGCCGGAGTGGCTCAGGCGCAGCCGGCCCGCGTCGTCGTACGAGACGTTCCAGCCGAGCCCGTAGAAGCCGGTGTGGTCCAGGGGCGGGGTCGGCGCCTGCGACACGATGTGCGGCAGGCGCGTGGCCGCCAGGGTGTCGGCGGGAATGATCCGCTTCCCGTCGAGGGTGCCGCCGGCGAGCTGGAGGCGCAGCCAGCGGGCCATGTCGGTGGCGGTGGAGCTCACGCCGCCGGCCGGTGCCTGGGCGTCGGGGTCGCGCACGAAGCGGGGCGACCAGGTCCCGTCCGGGTTCTTGACGTGGGTGGCCGCGTGGTCGGGGGCGTTGACGAAGGCCGAGAACTCGGTGCTCGTGTGCGTCATCCCGGCGGGCTTGAACAGGGTGTCCTGGCTGAGCTTCTCCCAGGTCGTGCCCTTCTGCCGGGCGACGGCCTCGGCGGCGGCGGTGAGGCCGAAGTTGGTGTAGGCGTAGCTCGCGCGGAAGGGGGTGAGGGGCTCCAGGCGGAGGTGGTCGAGGATGTACGCCTGGTCGTAGCCGAGGTCTTCGAGGAGGTCCCCGGCGTGGTCGGGGAGGCCGCTGCGGTGCGAGAAGAGGTCGGCGGTGGTGACGTGGCCGGTGACCCAGGGGTCCTTCAGCGCGAAGCCGGGGAGTTCGGTGCGGCCGTCCCAGTCGGCGGGGTCCTTGAGGGCGCCTGCCACCACCGTGGAGGAAATCGGTTTGGAGACGGACGCGACCTGGAAGACGGTGTCGGGGCCGATGGCGCCGGGGGCGTCGGTGCGCCGGACGCCGAAGCCCTTGAGGTAGACGACCTTGTCGTCGTGGACGACGGCGACGGCGGCCCCGGGGACCCCGGTGCTGCGCATGGTGTCGGTGACGAACCCGGGCAGGCGCGCGAGCGCCCTGTCCACTTCCGAGTCGGTGATCTGCGGCTTGGGCGCGGGCGGCGGGCTGGGCGCGGCGTGCGCGCCGGCCACCGCCGTTGCCGTGAGGACGGTGGCGGCTCCGGCTGCGCCGAACATGCGGAGCGTACGCATGCCCACATTGTCACGCCGAACGGGTGACCCCGCCGCTCGGAGCGGCGGGGGCGGCGCCCGGGCCGGGCCCGGGGTGCGGTTACGCCGCGGACTCCTGTTCGGCCAGGACCCGCTCGTTCCAGTCGCGCTTGATGGCCCGCCAGCCCTCGTCCGTCTCGCCGAGGCGCCAGTAGCCGGAGATCGACAGGCGCTCCTTGGGGATGCCCCGCTCCAGGCGCAGGTGGCGGCGGAGGTCCTTCACGAAGCCGGCCTCGCCGTGGACGAAGGCGTGGACGTCGCGGGAGGGGAACTCCAGGGCCCTGACCGCCTCGACGAGCATCTCGCCGACCGGGCCGGAGCCGCGGTGCAGCCAGACGGGGACGACCCCGTCCGGGGTGGCGACCTTCTGCTCGTCGTCCGGGCCCTCGACCTCCACGAACGCGCGCACCCGCGCGCCCGCCGGCATGCGCTCCATCGCCGCGGCGATCGCCGGCAGCGCGCTCTCGTCGCCCACCAGCAGGTGCCAGTCGGCCGCCGGGTCCGGCGCGTACGCGCCGCCGGGGCCGAGGAAGCGGACGAGTTCACCCGGCTGGACGCGGGCCGCCCAGGGGCCGGCCAGCCCCTCGTCGCCGTGGACGACGAAGTCGAGCGTCAGCTCCAGGTGCGCCGGGTCCCAGGCGCGGACCGTGTACGCCCGCTGGCGCGGCCAGGCCTCCCGCGCGTACTCGGCGCGGATCCGGTCCAGGTCCCACGGCGAGGGGTAGGTGACGCCTTCGGGGGCGAACAGGAGCTTGATGTAATGGTCCGTGAACCCGCCCGCACTGAACCGGACCAGTCCGGCACCGCCCAGCACCACGCGCACCATGTGCGGCGTCAGCCGCTCTGTGCGCACGACGACTGCGGTGCCGATCTTGCGGGCGCGTCCTTCTGCCACGGCGTCTCCCCTTGCTCCCCTGAAACTTAGGATTACCTAAGTTAGCATCTCACGGGCGCAGCGCGCTGCTCAGGCGCGATACCGCTCCGCCCAAACCCCACCGGCGCGCCAGTGCGTCGACGAGTTCCGGCTGCGCGGGCACCGCGGGCAGCGCCGGGTCGAACACCGGAAGGGGGACGTCCGAGGCCACCTTGACCACCTTCGGAGCCACCGCCAGATACGGCCGGGACTCGTCCAGCCGCTTGCGCTGCGTGGGCGTCAGCTTCGACTTCGGGTCGTCGATCGCCGCGATGATCCCGGCCAGCGAGCCGTACGCGTCCAGCAGCTTGGCCGCCGTCTTCTCACCGACCCCCGGGACCCCCGGCAGCCCGTCGCTCGGGTCGCCGCGCAGCAGCGCCAGGTCCGCGTACCCCGCGCCGTCCACCCCGTACTTCCCGCGCAGCCAGGCCTCGTCCGTCACCTGGAGCGTGCCGACCCCCTTCAGCGGGTACAGCACGCGCCGCTGCCGGGCGTCGTCGACCAGCTGGTACAGGTCCCGGTCGCCGGTGACGATGTCCACCGGGCCCGTGGCGCGCGCCGTGAGCGTGCCGATCACGTCGTCGGCCTCGTACCCGGCGACACCCACCCGGGCGATCCCGAACGCGTCCAGCGCCGCCTCGATGATCGGCACCTGCGGGGACAGCGTGTCGGGGGTCTCCTCCACGTCCGGACCGGTCTCGGTCTCCTCGGCGACCCGGTGCGCCTTGTACGAGGGGATCAGATCCACCCGCCACTGCGGCCGCCAGTCGGCGTCCATGCACGCGACCAGGTCGTCGGGGCGGTGGTCCTGGACGAGGCGCCCGATGAAGTCGAGCAGCCCGCGCACCGCGTTCACGGGGGTGCCGTCCGGGGCCTTCACGGAGTCCGGCACGCCGAAGTACGCGCGGAAGTAGAGGGAGGCGGTGTCCAGCAGCATCAGGCGTCGAGTCGTCGTCACGGTGACGATGATGCCGCACCCCGCCCACAGCCGAGGGTTACGCCCGGGGGCACGGAAGGTGGCCGCAAGAGCGCTCGAAAACGGCACGGGAGTTTCACCCGGGGCGTACCCTGGTCGGCTCTTGCACGCGAAACCGGGGGCGGATGCTGCGTAAGGTGCTTACAGCACACCGATGTGAGACGGACGCCGACGTACGCCGACGGACCAGACAAGGGGAGGGCAGCCCCGCCATGGACGACAGGGACGGCTCGGACGACAAGGAACGGGACAAGGACGCCAAGGAACCGCTCCGGGTGGGCGTGGCCGTGCGCAAGCGCCGCCGGGCACTGCACCTCACCCTCGCCGCCGTATCGGCGCGCAGCGGCCTGTCGGTGCCCTTCCTCAGTCAGATAGAGAACGAACGGGCCCGGCCCAGCATGCGGTCCCTGGAGCGGGTCGCGGACGCGCTGGAGACCACGGCCGTCGAGCTGCTGGCCGCCTCCGACACCGCGCGCACGGTCGATCTCGTACGGGCCGGGGACGACTCCGGGCTCACCCCGGTGCCGGGCGTGCGCCCCCTCGTACGCGGACACCACCAGCTGCACGCGCTGGAGTTCACCGGGGACCAGGACGCCGGCCGCGAGTACCAGCACCGCAACGACGAGCTGATGTACGTGGTCTCGGGCGCCTGCCAGGTGGAGGCCGAGGGGCGGGCGTACCGGCTGGAGAGCGGGGACGCGCTGTTCCTGTCCGGCGGCGTACGGCACCGCTGGCGGGCCGTCTCCGAGGACACCCGGCTCCTGGTCGTGGCGGTGGGCGAGCACATCCACGCGACCTCCGAGCCCCCCTCGCCCGGGCAGTGAGCCGCAGCCGGACGCGGGTCGTCTCGCTCGTGCCCTCGCTGACCGAGGCGGTGGCGGTCAGCGCTCCCGGGCTGCTCGTCGGGGTGACCGACTGGTGCACGCACCCCGCGGACCTCGACGGGCGGGGCGCGGTGCGCATCGGGGGGACGAAGAACCCCGACGTGGAACGGATCACGGCGCTGCGCCCGGACCTGGTGATCGCCAACGAGGAGGAGAACCGGGCCCCGGACCTGGCGGAGCTGCGCGCGGCCGGGGTGGAGGTGCTGGTCACCGAGGTACGGGAGCTGCCCCAGGCGCTGACCGAGCTGGACCGGGTACTGGTGGGGGCGCTGGGGCTGACGCGGCCGCGGTGGCTGGACGAGGCCGAGGCCGCCTGGGCCGGGGTGGAGCCGGCCGGCGCGCTGCGGGCCTTCGTACCGATCTGGCGGCGGCCCTGGATGGTGCTCGGCCGGGACACCTTCGCGGGCGATCTGCTGGCGCGCCTCGGCGTGCGCAACGTCTACGCCGGGCACGCCGAGCGGTATCCGCGGGTGCCGGTGGAGGAGCTGGCCGCCGCCGACTGCGATCTGGTGGTGCTCCCCGACGAGCCGTACCGTTTCACGCGCGAGGACGGCCCGGAAGCCTTCCCGGACCGTCCTTCCGCGCTGGTCAGCGGCCGCCACCTCACCTGGTACGGGCCCTCGCTGGCCGAGGCCCCGGCGGTACTGGCCGCGGCCCTGGGGGCGGCCCGCTAGCGGGGCAGCAGGGTGCCCCGGAACAGGCCGCGCAGGGTGTGGACGGCGGCCGTCAGCCAGGCGGTCAGCAGGGCCAGGAACAGGGCGGCCGCGAGCCAGGCGAACGCGGTCAGGCCGGTGTGGTGGGCCAGGCCGGCGGCGCCCGTGACGCAGGTGCCGACGGGGAAGGTCAGCGCCCACCAGGTCATCGCGAACCCCATGCCGTCACGGGCGGCCCGGACCAGCATCGCGGCCGCGAGGGCCAGCCACAGCAGGGCGAAGCCCATCACGGGCACCCCGTAGACCACCGCGAAGGCGCCGAGCGCGCCGGCGTAGGGGGCGCCGATCGCCCGGGGAGCCACGTCGGCCAGCTGGTTGACCGCGGTGGTGGACTGGCCGAGGGGGCCCAGGACCAGGAACAGGGTCGGGGTCAGCAGCAGGGGCAGGGGACCGCCCACGATCAGCCGCCCGAAGACCAGGGGCAGCATCAGCAGGGTGGCCAGCAGGCTGATGCCGAACATGGCGTAGCAGGCCAGCAGCAGCGCCTCGCGGGGCTGCCCGGCGGGCAGGTGGGGTATCAGCAGGGGGCCCAGGGCGGCGGAGACCATGGGGGCGACCAGGGGCAGCAGCCACACGGGGGTGGCCTGCGCGGCCTCGACCTTGTGCCGGACCACCATCAGGTACGGCACCACCACGGCCATGACCAGGCCGATCGCGGTGCCGGCCGTGAAGAGCACGGCGTCGGCGGCGACGGCGGCGGGGACGCCGATGAGGTCCTTGCCGACGATGAGGGTGCCGCCGCCGACGGCCAGCAGGGCCATCGCGAGACATCCGTAGAAGGGGGCCACGGCGGGGTCGAGGAGGTGGGCGCGGGCCTGGTCGCGGTGGTGGAGCCAGTGGCCGGCGCGGGCGGTGAGCAGGAGGGCGAGGGCCGCCGCGGACAGCGCCCAGACGATCTGGCAGGCCACGCGCTGGCCGGGCACCTGGTACGGGAGGGTGGCTCCGGCGTTGGCGACGATCGCCGTGCCCATGACGGAGGCGTACCAGTTGGGGCCGAGGTGACGGAGCGCCGGGAAGGCCTTGTGGGCTTCGGGGTTCCGGGAGGTGTGGGCGCGGGGTCGCGCGAGGGTGGTGGCCATGGACCCAGCCTCCTGGCGGGGCCCGGCGGACGGCAGAGGCCATCTCTCTATAAGGCCATAAACTGACTTTATGGGTAATGAGGAGTGGGTTCCGCTGGCGCACCGGGTGCCGGATCTGGGGGCGCTGGAGCTGCTGCTCGCGGTCGCCCGGATCGGCAGCCTGAGCGGCGCGGCCAAGCGCATGGGCATCACCCAGCCCGCCGCGAGCAGCCGGATCCGCGCGATGGAGACGCGGCTGGGCGTGGCGCTGGTGGACCGCTCGCCGCGGGGGTCGACCCTGACGGCGGAGGGGGCGCTGGTCACGGACTGGGCGCGGCGCGTGATGGAGGCGGCGGAGGCGTTCGACGCCGGGGCGCAGGCGCTGCGCGGGCGGCGGGACTCGCGGCTGCGGGTGGCCGCCAGCATGACCATCGCGGAGTACCTGCTGCCGGGGTGGCTGATCGCGCTGCGCGGGCAGCGACCGGGGACGGCGGTGTCGCTGCACGCGGGGAACTCGGCGGTGGTCGCGGAGCGGGTGCTGGCCCATGAGGCGGACCTGGGGTTCGTGGAGGGGCTGTCGGTGCCGGAGGGGCTGGACTCGGCGGTGATCGCGCAGGACCGGCTCGTGGTGGCGGTGGCTCCGGGGCACGCGTGGGCGCGGCGCTCGCGGGGGGTGGCGGCGCAGGAACTGGCGGCTACGCCGCTGATCCTGCGGGAGTGGGGATCGGGGACCCGGCAGGTGCTGGACGCGGCGCTGGCGGGGAGCGGGGGGCTGGCGGCCCCGCTGCTGGAGCTGGCCTCGACGACGGCGGTGAAGGCGGCGGCGCTGAGCGGGGCGGGACCGTGCGTGCTGTCGGAGCTGGCGCTGGGGGAGGAGCTGGCGGCCCGGCGCCTCGTCGAGGTCCCGGTGACGGGGGCGGCGCTCGGTCGGGCCCTGCGGGCGGTGTGGCCCGTGGGAGCCCGGCCCGCGGGCCCGGCCCGCGACCTGCTGTCGCTGACGCGGGCCCGCCCCTGACCCGCGGCGGGCGACCCGGGGCCCGCCCCTGACCTGCGGTGGGTGGTCCGGGGCCCGTTCCTGACCTGCGGTGGGTGGTCCGGGGCCCGTTCCCGACCTGCGGTGGGTGGTCCGGGGCCCGTTCCTGACCCGCGGTCGGTGGCCCCGGGGCCCGCCCCTGACCCGCGGTCGGTGGCCCCGGGGCCCGCCCCTGACCTGCGGTCGGTGGCCCCGGGCCCGTCCCCGTTCAGGCCGATCGGGTCCCTGTCAGGCCGGGACCGCCGCCGTGAGGGTGGCCGCTTCGACCAGTGCGGACATCACGCGGGTGTCCTTGTCGCGTTCCGGGTGCCACTGGACACCGAGGACCCAGTGGGCCGGGTCGGGGAGTTCGATGGCCTCCACCGTGCCGTCGACCGCATGGGCCGAGGCGATCAGGCCCTCGCCCAGGCGGTCGACGGCCTGGTGGTGGTAGGTCGGCACCTCCGCCTCCTCCGGGACCAGGGCCGCGTACCGGGTCCCCTCGACCGGGCGGACCGGGTGCCAGGACATGACGCCCGGGGCGACCGCGTGGCCGTCGATGTGCTGGACCAGCGTGCCGCCCAGGGCCACGTTCAGCGCCTGCATGCCCCGGCAGATGCCCAGCACCGGCAGACCCGCCGCCAAGGCCGCCTCGATCAGGGAGAGTTCCCACTCGTCCCGCTTCGTGGCGGGAGCGCCCGTACGCGGGTCCCGCTCGGCCCCGTAGCGGACCGGGTCCACATCGGGGCCGCCCGCGACGACCAGGCCGTCCAGCCGGCTCAGCACCTCCGCCGCCGAACCGGGTTCGTCCGGCGGGAGCAGCACGGCCGCGCCGCCCGCCGCCTGGACGAGTTCGTAGTACCCGGTGGGTACGAGGGACGTGGGGACGTCCCACACCCCGTAGCGGGTGGATTCCTCCACGTAGGTCGTGATGCCGATGAGCGGCCTGGGCACGGTTGTTACCTCCGGGGGATCGGGAACGGCGGTCAGTCTCGGGCGAGTTCGGCCTCGGCCTGCGCCAGCGCCGCGAACTCCTCCTCCGGTGCGGAGGCCACGAGGTGGTGCCGACTGTAGAACGCGAAATAGGCGAGGGCGACGGCGTACACACCGAGGGCGATGAACGCCGCGTCCTTGTCCACCAGGAAGGTGGCGACGAGCGCCGAGAGGGCGAGGACGAAGGCCACCGAGGAGGTCGCGATGCCGCCGGGCGTGCGGTACGGGCGCTCCAGGCCCGGTTCCCGCCTGCGGAGCACGATGTGGGAGAGGGCCATCAGCGCGTACGAGATGGTCGCGCCGAACACCGCGATGTTGAGCATGCGCGGGCCGTTGCCGGTGGCCGCGGCGAGCGCGAAGCCGATCGCGCCGGGGATGAGCAGGCCGAGGTACGGGGCCTTGCGCTTCGAGGTGAGGGAGAGGAAGCGCGGCAGGTAGCCGGCCCGGGAGAGGGCGAAGAGCTGGCGGGAACCGGCGTAGATGAGGGAGAAGAAGGAGGCCACGAGGCCCGCGAGACCGGCGTAGTTGACGAAGGTCTTCAGCCAGGAGAGGCCGGGGTTGCCTTCGAGGGCGACGACCAGCGGGTTCCCCGCGTCCTTGATGGCGTCGGCGCCGCGGGCGCCGGTCGAGGCCAGGAAGGTGAGCAGGGCGAGCAGGACGAGGATGCCCATGGAGATCGACAGGGCCCGGGGCATGGAGCGCACCGGGTCCTTGGCCTCCTCGGCGGCCAGCGGCACGCCCTCGACGCCGAGGAAGAACCACATGCCGAAGGGGAAGGCGGCCCAGATGCCGAGGAAGCCCAGCGGCAGCCAGGAGCTCGCTCCGGCGGCGGTGCTGTCCACGGCGATGTCGTCGAGGTGCGAGGGGTCGAACTCGGTGAAGGCGCCGAGCGCGAAGACGATCAGCGCGAGCACGGCGACCGCGGTGACGACGAGGGAGAAGCGCAGGGCCTCGCCGACGCCCCACAGGTGGATGCCGATGAAGACGGCGAAGCAGGCGAGGTAGACCGGCCAGCCGGAGGTGAGTCCGAAGAGGTTCAGGGATTCGACGTAGTCGCCGATGAAGATGGCGATCGCGGCCGGGGCCAGGATGTACTCGATCAGGATCGCGGTGCCGGTGAGGAAGCCGCCCCAGGTGCCGAGCGCCCGGCGGGCGAAGCCGTAGCCGCCGCCCGCCGTCGGCAGGATCGCGGACAGTTCCGCGAGGGAGAAGACGAGGCAGGCGTACATCGCGCCCATCAGGACGGTGGCGATGGCGAGCCCGCCGAAGCCGCCCTGGGCGAGGCCGACGTTCCAGCCGGAGAAGTCGCCGGAGACGACGTACGCGACGCCGAGGCCGGTCAGCAGCAGCCAGCCGGCGCTGCCGCGGCGCAGCGTGCGCCGCTCCAGGTAGCCGTCGGCGCTGTCGCCGCCCTCGGGGGAGGTGGTGGGTTCGGGTACGGCTGTGAGCCGTGCCTCGGTGTCGTCGGCCATGTGCGCTCCTGCCTAGGGCAATGGTTGTGGGGCGTACCTTTGCCGTAGCGGAGTGGAGTGCGCAAGACCCCTGCGTTAAACAGGGGTTACGAAAAGCTCTCGGGCCGCGTCCGCCGCACCCGTTCTAGGCCAGGAATCCGCGCAGCAGGGCCGCCGTTCCGCAGCAGTGTTCGCGCATCACCTCGCGCGCCGCGTCCGGGTGGCGCTCCAGCACCGACTCCACGAGGGCGCTGTGCTGCTGCTGGGAGTGCTCCAGGTTCCGCACGAGCAGCGGGATGCAGTCCAGCAGGTCGTTCACCGTGGCCCGCACGGCGGCGTACTGGGCCGTGAGGGTGGCCGATCCGGCGAGCTCGCACAGGGTGAGGTGGAAGAGGGTGTCCTGGCGCCGGTAGTCGGCCAGCGGCGCGTCGTGGGTGGCGGCCAGGGCGCCGAGCAGCCTCTCGGAGCCCTCCTCGGTGAGCCCCTGGGAGGCGCACAGTCCGGCCGCGCCCACCTCCAGGACCTCGCGGAACCGCAGGACGTCCTCGATGTCCACGCCCACCACGCGCCGGCGCAGCTCGTCCTCGGTGCCGCCCACCGGGGTGTCGGGGCGGGGGAGCACGAACGTTCCGCCGTACCGCCCGCGCCGGGCCTCCACCAGGCCCTGGTCCTGGAGCACCTTCAGCACCTCGCGCAGGGTGACCCGGCTGATCCCCATCCGCTCCGCCAGCTCCCGCTCGGGCGGCAGCCGTTCGCCGCCCGGCACCAGGCCCAGCCGGACCACCTGGAGGATCTGCTCCAGGGCCTCCTCGAAACCGTTGCCCGCCCGCACCTGCCGCAGTACCGGATTCAGCCGCGCGATCGCGCCGCCTTCGCTCGCCGTGTCGGTCATCTCGGCTCCTCCCCTTCCCAAGCAATGGTTCTATTCAATACCTTAGGGCTTCTCGGCTCACCGAAGGAGAGATTCCAGTGGTAGACCGCAAGCCGCCGCTCGCGCCCGAGGAGCTCCGTGCTCTCGTGGCGAGCGGCGAGATCGACACCGTGGTCCTGGCCTTCCCCGACATGCAGGGGCGACTCCAGGGCAAGCGGTTCGCCGCACAGTTCTTCCTCGACGAGGTCCTCGACCACGGCACCGAGGGCTGCAACTACCTCCTCGCCGTCGACACGGACATGAACACCGTCGACGGATACGAGATGTCCTCCTGGGACCGCGGTTACGGGGACTTCGCCATGCACCCCGACCTCGCGACCCTGCGCCGGATCCCGTGGAACCCGGGCAGCGCCTTCCTCCTCGCCGACCTCGCCTGGAACGACGGCTCGCCCGTGGTCGCCGCGCCCCGGCAGATCCTGCGCCGCCAGCTCGAGCGCCTCGCCGGGCACGGGTACACGGCCATGGTCGGCACCGAGCTGGAGTTCATGGTCTTCCAGGACACCTACGAGCAGGCCTGGAACTCGGGCTACCGCGGGCTGACCCCGGCCAACCAGTACAACATCGACTACTCGGTCCTCGGGACCGGCCGCATCGAGCCCCTGCTGCGCCGGATCCGCAACGAGATGCAGGCCGCGGGCCTGATCGTCGAGTCCGCGAAGGGGGAGTGCAACCTCGGCCAGCACGAGATCGCCTTCCGCTACGACGAGGCGCTCACCACCTGCGACCAGCACGCCGTCTACAAGACGGGCGCCAAGGAGATCGCCTCCCAGGAAGGCGTCTCGCTCACCTTCATGGCCAAGTTCGACGAGCGCGAGGGCAACTCCTGCCATATCCACCTCTCGCTGGGCGACGCCGACGGGCACAACGCGATGGCCGGCGACGGCCCAGGCGGAATGTCACCGGTGATGCGACACTTCCTGGCCGGCCAGCTGGCCGCGCTGCGCGACTTCTCCCTTCTCTACGCCCCGAACATCAACTCGTACAAGCGTTTCCGGCCGGGATCCTTCGCGCCGACCGCCGTCGCCTGGGGCGTGGACAACCGGACCTGTGCGCTCCGGGTCGTCGGCCACGGCCGCTCCATGCGCTTCGAGAACCGCCTCCCGGGCGGGGACGTGAACCCGTACCTCGCCGTCGCCGGCCTGGTCGCGGCCGGGCTGTACGGCATCGAGAACCGCCTCGAACTGCCGGAGGCCTGCGCGGGCAACGCGTACACCGCCGATTTCGCGCACGTTCCCACCACCCTGCGCGAGGCCGCGGAGCTCTGGGAGAACAGCGAGATCGCCAAGGCCGCCTTCGGGCCCGAAGTGGTCGCCCACTACCGCAACATGGCCCGCGTCGAACTGGACGCGTACGACTCCGCCGTCACCGACTGGGAACTGCGTCGCTCCTTCGAACGCCTGTAGTCACCTGGTAGCCCAGTCCCCGTCAACTCTGCCCCCGAACCTCTGTGAGGCAACGCGTGTCCGATGTGCTGGCCCCCGACAAACTGACAGTGTTGAATCCGGCCACCGAGGAAATCGTCGCCATCGTCCCGGCCGCCACACGGGACGATGTCGACGCCGCCGTCGCGCGGGCCGCCGCGGCCCAGCGCGGCTGGGCGGCGGCCGCCCCCGCCGACCGGGCCCGGCTGCTGCGCCGCTTCGCCGCCGTCGTCGACGGGCACATCGAGGAACTGGCCCAGCTGGAGGTCCGCGAGGCCGGGCACACCATCGGCAACGCCCGCTGGGAAGCCGGCAACGTCCGCGACCTGCTCGAATTCGCCGCCGGCGGGGTGGAACGGCTCTCCGGCCGGCAGATCCCCGTCGCCGGCGGCATCGACGTCACCTTCCTGGAACCCCTCGGGGTCATCGGCGTGATCGCCCCGTGGAACTTCCCCATGCCGATCGCGGCCTGGGGCCTCGCCCCGGCCCTGGCCGCCGGCAACGCCGTCCTCCTCAAACCCGCCGAGACCACCCCGCTCACCGCGCTGCGCCTCGCCGAACTCGCCCTCGAAGCCGGGATCCCCGAGCACCTCTTCCAAGTGCTCCCCGGCCGCGGGAGCGTCGCCGGAGACGCGCTCGTCGAGCACCCGGGCGTCGCGAAGATCGTCTTCACCGGATCCACCCCGGTCGGCAAGCAGATCATGGCCAAGTGCGCCGACCGGGTGAAGCGGGTCACCCTCGAACTCGGCGGCAAGAGCCCCAACATCGTCTTCGCCGACGCGGACCTGGAGGCGGCCGCCGCCGCGGCGCCGATGGCCTTCCTCGACAACACCGGCCAGGACTGCTGCGCCCGTACCCGGATCCTCGTCCAGCGCTCCGCCTACGACCGGTTCCTGGAGCTGCTCGCCCCCGGCATCGAAGGCGTCGTGGTCGGCGACCCCGCCGACGAGAAGACCCAGATGGGGCCGCTGATCTCCCGCGTGCAACTGGAGCGCGTACGGTCGTACGTCACCGACGACCTCACCGCGATCCGCGGCACCGCCCCCCAGGGTCCCGGCTTCTGGTACCCGCCGACCCTCGTCACGGACGTCGCCCCCACCGCGCCCGTGGCGGCCGCGGAAGTCTTCGGCCCCGTCGCCGTCGTCCTCCCCTTCGAGGACGAGGAGGACGCCGTACGCCTCGCCAACGCGACCGAGTACGGGCTCTCCGGCTCCCTCTGGACCCGCGACATCGGCCGCGCACTGCGCGTCTCGCGCGCCGTCGCCGCGGGCAACCTGTCCGTCAACTCCCACAGCAGCGTCCGCTACTGGACCCCCTTCGGCGGCTACAAGCAGTCCGGACTCGGCCGCGAGCTCGGACCCGACGCCCTCACCGCATTCACCGAGACCAAGAACGTCTTCATCAGCACGGAGGCCTGAGCCCATCATGACCACTTCTGACACCGAGATCGTCTGCCGCCGCCTGGTCGGCCGTACCGCCGTCATCACCGGAGCCGGCAGCGGCATCGGTCTCGCCACCGCCCGCCGCCTGGCCTCCGAGGGCGCCAACGTGGTCTGCGCCGACATCGACGCGAGCGCCGGGAAGGCCGCGGCCGAGGAGGTCGGCGGCCTGTTCGTGAAGGTCGACGTCACCAGCCCGGAGGAGGTCGAGGCCCTCTTCAAGACGGCCTTCGACACCTACGGATCCGTCGACATCGCCTTCAACAACGCGGGCATCTCGCCCCCGGACGACGACTCGATCCTCACCACCGGCCTGGAGGCCTGGAAGCGGGTCCAGGACGTCAACCTCACCTCCGTCTACCTGTGCTGCAAGGCCGCCCTGCCGTACATGCAGCGCCAGGGCCGCGGCTCCATCATCAACACCGCGTCCTTCGTGGCCATCATGGGCGCCGCCACCTCGCAGATCTCGTACACCGCCTCCAAGGGCGGGGTGCTCGCCATGTCGCGCGAGCTCGGCGTGCAGTTCGCCCGCGAGGGCATCCGCGTCAACGCCCTGTGCCCGGGGCCGGTCAACACCCCGCTGCTGCAAGAGCTGTTCGCCAAGGACCCGGAGCGGGCGGCCCGCCGCCTGGTGCACATCCCGCTGGGCCGGTTCGCGGAGCCCACCGAGATCGCCGCCGCCGTCGCCTTCCTCGCGAGCGACGACTCCTCGTTCATCAACGCCACCGACTTCCTGGTCGACGGCGGCATCTCGGGCGCCTACGTGACGCCCCTGTAGGCAGGCCCCGCGGGCGGGCGCTCCCAGCGTTCACCCGTACTCCATCCCCCCGACAGCCGGGCGTCGCACGACGCCCGGCTGTCGTGTCCTACCGTCCGAGATGATCTTCGTAGGAACGTTAGGGAGTGTTCACCTCAGTGACCCCACGTCGCACCGTCCGGCGGCTCCAGGCCGTCGGCGCCGCCGCAGCGATCGCCGCCGGCACCCTCGTCGCCACCGCGCCCGCCGCCCAGGCGGCCCACTGCACCACCCCGCGGCTCGCGGCCGGCTGGTACGGGGACAACCAGGCCCGGCTCCAGCAGCTGATCGACCAGTACGGGAAGTGCAACCCGTACCGGCCCGGCCGCGCCAAGCCCGTCGCCGTCTTCGACTGGGACAACACCGTCGTCAAGAACGACGTCGGCGATGCCCAGATGTACTGGCTGCTGCGCAACGGCAAGATCCGCCAGCCCGCCGCCGGGGACTGGACCGCCACCAGCCGCTACCTCACCCCGGCCGCCGCCCGGGCCCTCGCCGACGCCTGCGGCGCCCTCGCCCGCCCCGGCGCCCCGCTGCCCACCGGCACGCCCGCGGGCGCGGGCTGCGCCGACGAACTCGCCGCCGTCTACGGCACCGCCGCGACCCGCTCCGGCGCCGCCGCCTTCGCCGGCTGGGACCACCGCACCATCGAGCCCGCGTACGCCTGGCTGCCCCAGCTGATGCAGGGCTGGACCGCCCGCGAGGTCCGCGGCTTCGCGGCGGCCGCGCGGGCCGAGAACCTGGCCGCGCCCGTCGGCGCCACGCAGCGCGTCGGCACGGGCACCGTCACCGGCTGGGTGCGCTACTACGACCAGCAGAAGGACCTCATCGGCGGCCTGCGGAAGGCCGGCTTCGACGTCTGGATCAGCTCGGCCTCGCCGCAGCCGGTCGTCGAGGTCTGGGCCGAGGAGGTCGGCGTCGGCGCGGACCACGTCATCGGCATCCGCAACACGACCGCGTCCGGCGGGAAGCTCACCGCGCACCTTCAGGGCTGCGGGTCGGTGAAGGACGGCGCCGACACGATGATCACGTACATCGACGGAAAGCGCTGCTGGATCAACAAGGAGGTCTTCGGCGTGCGCGGCGCGGCCGCCGAGAAGGTGCAGCCGGCCGCCCGCCGCCAGGTGTTCGCCGCGGGCGACTCCGACACCGACGTCTCGTTCCTGCGGGACGCGACCGCGCTGCGGCTCGTGGTGAACCGGAACAAGAACGAGCTGATGTGCCGCGCGTACGACGACAGCGACGGCAAGTGGATCGTGAACCCGATGTTCATCGAGCCGAAGAAGCAGAAGACCGCCCCGTACCCGTGCTCGACCACGGGCTACGTCGACCACGACGGTACGGCGGGCCCCGTCCGCCGGGGCGACACGAGCGTCGTCCCCGACCAGACGGACTCGGTGTTCCAGCCGGCCGGCTAGAGGAAGGTGCGGCCCTCGCCCCGGTAGGTCGGGACGGTGGCCGTCACCCGGTCGCCCTCGATGAGGTGCAACGCGTCGAAGCGCTCGCACAGTTCGCCCGCCTTGGCGTGGCGGAACCAGACCCGGTCGCCGATCAGCAGGTCGTCGGCCGGGCCGCCGAGCAGCGGCGTCTGCACCTCGCCGGCCCCCTCCTGGGGGTCGTAGCGCAGGCCCTGCGGGAGGTACGGGACCGGGAGCCGGTCCGGCCCGGCCGCGCCGGAGGCGGGGTACCCGCCGCCCAGGACGGTGACCACGCCGACGCCGGGCCTGCGGACCACCGGCTGGGCGAAGAGCGCCGCCGGGCGGCCCCGGAAGGACGTGTAGTTGTCGAACAGCCGCGGTACGTAGAGCCCCGAGCCGGCGGCGATCTCCGTGACCGCGTCCTCGGCGGCGGTCTGCTGGACGCTGCCGGTGCCGCCGCCGTTGACGAACTCCAGGTCCGGGACGACCGCGCGGACGGCCCGGACGGCTTCGGCGCGGCGGGCCGCCAGCTCCTTGAGGGCGGCGGCCTGCATGAGCCGGATGGCGCGGGAGCGCAACGGACGCCCGGCGAGGGAGTCTCCGACGCCGGCGACGTGGCCCTCGTAGCCCATGATCCCGACGACGCGGAAGCCGGGGCGGGCGCGGACGGTACGGGCGAGAGCGGCGAGCTCCGAGGGCTCGCGGAGCGGCGAACGGCGGGCGCCGACCCGGATCTTGCCGCCGAGGAGGCGGAAGGCGGTGTCGAGTTCGAGGCAGACCCGGATCTCCTGCGTTCCGCCGTCACGGAACCCGTCGATCAGCTCCAGCTGGGCGGGGTCGTCGACCATCACGGTGACGGCCGCGGCCAGCTTGGGGTCGCCGGCGAGCTCGGCGAAGCCGGTGCGGTCGGCGGAAGGGTAGGCGAGGAGCACGTCCTCGAAACCCGAGCGGGCCAGCCAGATCGACTCGGCGAGGGTGTACGACATGATGCCGGCGAACCCGGGCCGGGCGAGGACCCGTTCGAGGAGCGCGCGGCAGCGGACGGACTTGCTGGCGACGCGGATCGGCTTGCCGGCCGCGCGGCGGACGAGGTCGTCGGCGTTGGCGTCGAACGCGGCGAGATCGACGATGGCCAGGGGCGCGTCGAGGTGCGCGGTGGCCCGGTCGTACCGGGCCCTGTCCCCACTGGCGGGAAGATTCATGGGCGGCAGCCTGCCAGATGGTTCTACCGGTGGGTAGGGGTCTGCGGCCGGGCCTCGCGGTCCTACCCGCCCGGGGCGCGGCCCGCCCGGGCGACCCCGCCGGGTCCGCGCCCGCGATCGGGGCGGTACGGGCGCGTAGAGTACGGGGTGGCAGCCGGACGGAACGGGGGGCGGAGCCGCCGGATGAGTGCGTCTACACCGCGGACCGCGGTCCTGGCCGAGCCCGTGGCCGCATCCGGATCGGGGCGGCGCGGGGCCGGGCGCGGCGTCGCCGTCGTGGTGTGCGCCGTGCTGGGGGTCGCTCTCCTCGGCGGAGCCGGGGTCAGCGGATGGGCCGAACAGCGCGACGCCCACCGGCCCTTGGCCGCCGACGCCGCCTACCGCAAAGCCGGATCGATCTGGCGTGAGACCCCCGTGGACAGCCTGTTCCCGCCCGTCCTCGACGGCGGCGACTCCGGGCCCGGCGGGGCCGACCGGACCTGGACCCGGGTCGCGCTCGCGCCCGACTCCGACTGCGCACCCGCGCTCGCCACCGACTGGCGGGCGGCCCTCGCCGCCACCGGCTGCACCCGGGTCCTGCGCGCCACGTACACCGACTCCACCCGCAGCTCCCTGGTCACCGTCGGCATGGTCTTCACCCCGGCCGACGCGGCAGGGATGCAGACGCTGCGGGGACGCCTCCCGGCCCCGCCCGGCTACGGCTTCGCCGACAGCCAGCGCGCCGCCTGGACCGCGTCCGTGGTTCCGCAGGCCCCCGTCGTCGTCTACACCGTCTCCGCCTTCGCCGACGGCCGCACGCCGGGCGCCCCCCGCCCCGCCGAGGACATGATGCGCAAGGACGCCACCGGAGCCGTCGCCCAAGCCGGGCTCGGCCACGAGGCCAAGGCCGTCGCCGACCGGATGGAGCGCACCGTACGCACCCTGGCCGAGCCCGCGACCTCCTCGGGCGCCTCCCGGTGAGCCGCGGCAGGGCCGGCGCCGTCCTCGTGGTGCTCGGAGCGCTCCTCGTCGGTGCCGGTGCGGCGCCGGCCGCCGCCGACAACATCCGCGACCGGCAGTGGGGGCTGACCGCGCTGCGGGCCGAGGAGGCCTGGGGGACCACGCGCGGCGCCGGGGTCACCGTCGCGGTCCTCGACACCGGCGTCGATGCCACCCACCCCGACCTGGCCGGGCAGGTCCTCGACGGCACCGATCTGATCGGGCTGGGCGCCGGGCGCGGCGACCGCGCCTGGGCCCGGCACGGCACCGCCATGGCCGGGATCATCGCCGGGCACGGCCACGGCGGCAACCGCCGCCAAGGCGTACTCGGCATCGCCCCCCAGGCCAAGATCCTCCCCGTCCGCGTGATCCTCGAAGAGGGCGACCCCGGCCGGGCCAAGGCCCGCGAGAGCAAGGGCGGCGCGCTCGCCGAGGGCATCCGCTGGGCCGCCGACCACGGCGCGAACGTGATCAACCTCTCCCTCGGCGACGACAGCGACTCCGCCCACCACGAGGCCGCCGAGGACGAGGCCGTCCAGTACGCCCTCGCCAAGGGCGTGGTCGTCGTCGCCTCCGCGGGCAACGGCGGCCGCCAGGGCGACCACGCCTCCTACCCGGCCGCCTACCCCGGGGTCATCGCCGTCACCGCCGTCGACCGCGGCGGCCGCAAGGCCGACTTCTCCACCAGCAACTGGTACGCCACCGTCAGCGCCCCCGGCGTCGACGTGGTCATCGCCGACCCCGACCGCTCCTACTACGAGGGCTGGGGCACCAGCGCCGCCTCGGCCTTCGTCTCCGGCGCCGTGGCCCTCGTCAAGGCCGCCCACCCGGACCTCTCCCCGGCACAGATCAAGCGGCTGCTGGAGGACACCGCCTCGGACGCCCCGCCCGGCGGCCGCGACGACTCCCGCGGCCACGGGCTCGTGGACCCCGTCGCCGCCCTCCAGGCCGCCGACGCGCTGCGCGCCGAGCCGCCGGTCCCCGCACCCGTCGCGGCCGGGCAGCCGTACTTCGGCCCCGGCCCCGAGCCGGTCCGGGCCGCCGGGGGCGGCGCCCGCCTCGGGGCCCCGGCGGCCGCGGCCGCCGGGCTGGTCCTGCTCGTCCTGGCCGCCGTACTGGCGCGGCGCCCGCGAGGTGCCCGGCGGGACCGGGACCGGGACCCGGACCGGGATAGGGTCGGGTAACTGTGGCGAACAAAAACATTCCCGACCCCGGCTTCTCCGACGACGACGGCTCCGCCGACCCCCGGCTGAGCGCGGCCCTGGCCGCCTGGTCCGCGGACCGGGCGAAGGAGCCCGAGGTGCTGGCCGCCCTCAAGGGCGCCCGGCTGCTGGTCCCGGTCGTCGCCGTGCTCGGCGAGGTCGAGACCGACCCGGAGACCGGCCTGAAGCGCGAGAAGACCAGCGACATGGCCGTCCCGACCCTGCGGGCGGGGGACCGGCGGGCCCTGCCCGCGTTCACCTCGATCGCCTCGCTGGCCCGCTGGGACCCGGCCGCCCGTCCGGTCGCCGTACCGCTGCACCAGGCCCTGGCCGCCGCCGCGCACGAGAAGGCCGACACCGTGGTCCTGGACCTGGCCGGCCCCGTCACCTACCAGCTCACCGGCCCCGCGCTGCTCGCGCTGGCCGAGGGCCGCACCGACGCCGGCCCCCTGGCCGACCCCGCGGTGCGGGAGGCCGTACGGGCCGCCGTGTCCGCGGAGCCGGCCGTGCTCCGCGCCCACCTCGGACCGGGCGGGGCGGACGCCGACGGCACGCTCGCGATCGTGCTGGCCGCCGGGGCGCAGGCCCACACCGCGGCCCGCCGCGTCGCCGAGGCCCTGGCCGCCGACGAGACCCTGCGGGCCCGCCTCGTGCACGGGCTGGACCTGGCCCTGCTCCCGGAGGAGGCCCCGGCCCCGCCCGGCGAGCCGCTCTTCACCCGCTGAGCGCCGAGACCATCGAAAACGCCGAAGGGCCGGGGCAGCGCCCCGGCCCTTCGGCGTACGCGTATGGGCGGCTCAGCCGAAGACCGGGCCCGTGAACTTCTCGCCCGGACCCTGGCCCGGCTCGTCGGGCACGATCGAGGCCTCGCGGAAGGCGAGCTGCAGCGACTTCAGGCCGTCGCGCAGCGGGGCCGCGTGGAAGGAGCTGATCTCCGTGGCGCTCGCGGTGACCAGACCGGCCAGGGCCGTGATCAGCTTGCGGGCCTCGTCGAGGTCCTTGTGCTCGGAGTCCGGCTTGTCCAGGCCCAGGTTGACCGCCGCGGCGCTCAGCAGGTGCACGGCCACCGTGGTGATCACCTCGACGGCGGGCACGTCCGCGATGTCGCGGGTCATGGCGTCGTAGTCGGGAGCGTCCGGCGTGCTGCCGGCCTCGGTGGCGGGGGTGGGGGTCGCGTCAGTCATGCCTCACACGATAAGCCGGGCCGCCCGCGCCGCTGACCGGCCCCTGCTCCCGTACCGGCCGGCGGCCGCCGGGTGAGCGGACCCGGCGCGGAATGCTATATTGGGCTGACGACCGGCCGGAGACGCATGTCCCCGGCCCACAAGTGGAGGCTCCGCTCTCCCACCCGACCACCCTCCGGGGCGGCGGGTCACCGGTCAGGCGGCATCCATCGTTCCGTACGGACGATGGAAAGCTGCCCGAGTCTGCGCCCCGCGATCGCACGCGGCGGTGCTCCGGTTGTATTGGAGCCCCTGCCTGTGCCTCGGCGGGGCATTTTTCATGTTCCGCCGCGGTTGGTCTGACGACATCAGACGTCAGCGGCTGCCTGCCAGGCAGCCGTGTGGTGCTACCGAGGAGGATCCATCAGCACCGAGCCCCGCATCAACGACCGGATTCGCGTTCCCGAGGTACGACTCGTCGGTCCCAGCGGTGAGCAGGTCGGCATCGTGCCGCTTGCCAAGGCCCTTGAGCTGGCGCAGGAGTACGACCTCGACCTGGTCGAGGTCGCGGCGTCCGCACGCCCGCCGGTCTGCAAGCTCATGGACTACGGCAAGTTCAAGTACGAGTCGGCCATGAAGGCCCGTGAGGCGCGCAAGAACCAGGCGCACACGGTCATCAAGGAAATGAAGCTCCGGCCGAAGATCGACCCGCACGACTATGACACCAAGAAGGGTCACGTCGTTCGGTTCCTCAAGCAGGGCGACAAGGTCAAGATCACGATCATGTTCCGTGGTCGCGAGCAGTCCCGGCCGGAACTCGGCTACCGACTGCTGCAGCGTCTCGCTTCGGACGTCGAGGACCTCGGGTTCATCGAGTCGAACCCGAAGCAGGACGGCCGAAACATGATCATGGTCCTCGGTCCGCACAAGAAGAAGACCGAGGCGATGGCCGAAGCCCGCGAGGCGCAGGCCGCCCGCAAGGCCGAGCGCCAGGGTGTCGCCGCCGACGAGGCTCCTTCCGAGGAAGCCCCCGTCGAGGAGGGCACCGAGGTCGTCTCTGCCGAGGCCGAGGCCGAGGCCGACGTCACCGAGGCCGCCTCTCCCGAGGCACCGGCCGAGGCCTGATCCCGAGGCAGCCCGTCTCGGATCACCGACACAACATGACGCTCCCGGGCGCCGGTCCCCAGCCGGACCGGCGGGAGCGCCACCGACGAGGAGATAACGGCGCTATGCCGAAGAACAAGACGCACAGCGGTACCAAGAAGCGCTTCAAGATCACCGGCTCCGGCAAGGTGCTCCGTGAGCGTGCCGGTAAGCGCCACCTGCTCGAGCACAAGTCGTCCCGTGTCACCCGCCGCCTCACCGGCACCGCGGAGATGGCCCCCGGCGACGCCGCGAAGATCAAGAAGCTTCTCGGCAAGTGACGCCCCTCCGCTCCCCCTGCCGGGAGCGGACGGCGTCGAGACCGGGACCCCATCGAATTCGGGCCGTGTGAAGACACCCACGGCCCCGCTACAAGGAGTTAAAAAGTGGCACGCGTCAAGCGGGCAGTAAACGCCCACAAGAAGCGCCGGGCGATCCTCGAGGCGGCCTCCGGCTACCGCGGTCAGCGTTCGCGCCTGTACCGCAAGGCCAAGGAGCAGGTCACCCACTCGCTGGTCTACAACTTCAACGACCGCAAGAAGCGCAAGGGCGACTTCCGTCAGCTGTGGATCCAGCGCATCAACGCCGCTGCCCGCCAGAACGGCATGACGTACAACCGCCTCATCCAGGGTCTGAAGGCCGCCAACATCGAGGTGGACCGCAAGATCCTCGCGGAGCTGGCCGTCAACGACGCCAACGCTTTCGCCGCGCTCGTCGAGGTTGCGCAGAAGGCGCTTCCGGCCGACGTGAACGCCCCGAAGGTCGCCGCCTGAGCGGCAAGCCCTCGAAGGCTGCAGTAACTTGCCCGGACCCGCAGGCCTCGCGCCTGCGGGTCCGGTGCGTTGATCACCGAGTTCGACTGAGTTCCACCTGTTGTACGTACGGAAGCGAGCCGACCGCCATGGGCACCCCCGCCGAGCTGATCTCCCCCCGATCCCCGCGGGTGGCCGCCGCCAGGCGACTGGCGCGGCGCAACTTCCGCACCAAGGAGCGCCGGTTCATCGCCGAGGGTCCGCAGGCCGTCCGCGAGGCCGTCGAGCACCGCGGCGCGGGCGGCGCGACGACCCTGATCGAGCTGTTCGCGACCGTCGAGGCCGCCGAGCGCTACACCGGGATCATCGAGGCCGCGCTGGCCGCCGGCGCGCGCGTCCACTACGCCTCCGACGAGGTGCTCGCCGAGGTCTCGCAGACCGTCACCCCGCAGGGGATCGTCGGCGTCTGCCACTTCCTGGACTCGCCCTTCGAGGACATCCTCAAGGCCGAGCCCAAGCTGGTCGCCGTCCTCGCCCACGTCCGCGATCCCGGGAACGCCGGCACGGTGCTGCGCTGCGCCGACGCCGCCGGCGCGGACGCGGTCGTACTGACCGACGCCTCGGTGGACCTGTACAACCCGAAGTCCGTACGGGCCTCCGTGGGATCCCTCTTCCACCTGCCGGTGGCGGTCGGCGTCCCCGTGGAGCAGGCCGTCGAGGGGCTCCGGGCGGCCGGCGTGCGGATCCTGGCCGCCGACGGGGCCGGCGAGGACGACCTGGACGCCGAGCTCGATGCGGGCACCATGGGCACCCCCTCGGCCTGGGTCTTCGGCAACGAGGCGTGGGGCCTGCCCGAGGAGACCCGGGCGCTCGCCGACGCCGTCGTACGCGTTCCGATCCACGGCAAGGCCGAGAGCCTGAACCTCGCCACGGCCGCCGCGGTGTGCCTCTACGCGTCCGCGCGTGCACAGCGGGCGCCCGGAGGGTGCCGCTCCGTGACCCCCAGCTAGTAATGTGGCGGCCCGGGGGGCCCACTGCGCTACTCGGAGATGTGGGGTACGGGGACATGACCGTCGGTACGAACAGCTCGCCAGGGGCCGTGACGGCCTCCGGGACGCCGTCCCTGGCGGCCGTGCCCCCCCAGGGCGCGGGCCGCGCCGCTCCGGCGGCACCCGAGCCGCGCGAACCCCGTGAGACGTGCGACCCGGCGGAAGTCCCGGAGTTCGCGGCGCTCGGGATCGACCCCGACGACCTCCCCGACGGGCTCGTCGTCGCCGACGACACCGGCCGGGTGATCTGCTTCAACTCCGCCGCCGCCCGGATCACCGCACTGGCCCCCGGCGAGGCGCTCGGCGTGCGCATCGACCGGGCGCTGCCGCTGGAGGACCTGGACGGCCGCCGCTGGTGGACGCTGACCGATCCGTACGGGGGCCTCGCGACCCGGCGCGGCCAGCCCGAACGCAACCTCCTGCTGCCCGGCGGCCGCGAGGTGCTCGTCTCCGCCCGGTACGTGCGCACCCACCCCACCGGCCCGCTGCGCCGCCTCGTCGTCACCCTGCGCGGCACCGAGGCCCGCCGCCGCACCGAGCGCAGCCACGCCGAGCTCATCGCCACCGTCGCGCACGAGCTGCGCTCGCCGCTGACCTCCGTCAAGGGGTTCACCGCGACCCTGCTCGCCAAGTGGGAGCGGTTCACCGACGACCAGAAGCGGCTGATGCTGGAGACCGTCGACGCCGACGCGAACCGCGTCACCCGCCTCATCGCCGAGCTCCTCGACATCTCCCGCATCGACTCCGGCCGCCTGGAGGTGCGCCGCCAGCCGGTCGACATCGCCACCGCCGTGGGCCGCCACGTCCAGGCGCTCACCGCGAACGGCCAGGCGCCCGACCGGTTCCTCGTACGGGTCAGCTGCTCGCTCCCCGATCTGTGGGCTGATCCGGACAAGATCGACCAGATCCTCGGCAACCTCCTCGAAAATGCGGTGCGGCACGGCGAGGGAACGGTCACCATCGACGTATCGCCGACCAGCCTGACGAACGCAGCGGGCAAGACCGAGAAGGGCACCGCCGTCACCGTGACCGATGAGGGCCCCGGGATCCCCGAGGAGTCGATGGGCCGCGTCTTCACCCGCTTCTGGCGGGGCAGCAAGCGCGGCGGCACCGGCCTGGGCCTGTACATCGTCAAGGGCATCGTCGAGGCCCACGGCGGCACCATCACGGTCGGCCGCGGCCCCGGCGGCGGCGCCGAGTTCCGATTTATCCTGCCCGTGGGCGCGCCGGCCTACCTCACGCAGTAGCCCTGCGGAGGGTCTCACCAGGCGGCCCACGGGCTCCTTCACCCCCAGCGACCTTTAGACTCGTCCTTTGGCACCTTTGGGTTCTTGTCCGAGTCGGTCGATCGAGACTGTCGAGCGGATCGCGCGGGGCTCCACCAGCCAGCCATCGGAAGTACGGGAAGAGATGTCGGCACCGAACAAGTCGTACGACCCTGTCGAGGTCGAGGCACTGAAACCGGAAGAGATCGAGCGCATGCGGGACGAGGCGCTCGCCGCCTTCGCGACCGCCGGCGACCTCGACGCGCTGCGTGAGGCGAAGACCGCGCACATGGGCGACCGCTCGCCCCTGGCGCTCGCCAACCGCGAGATCGGCGCACTGCCCCCCCAGGCCAAGGCCGCGGCGGGCAAGCTCGTGGGCCAGGCCCGCGGCGCCGTGAACAAGGCCTTCGGGGCCCGCACGGTCGAGCTCGAAGCCGAGCGCGACGAGCGGGTGCTGGTCGAGGAGGCGGTGGACGTCACGCTGCCCTACGACCGCGTCCCCGCCGGTGCCCGGCACCCCCTGACCACGCTGATGGACCGCATCGCGGACATCTTCACGGCCATGGGCTACGAGGTGGCCGAGGGCCCCGAGGTCGAGGCGGAGTGGTTCAACTTCGACGCCCTCAACTTCACGCCCGACCACCCGGCGCGCCAGATGCAGGACACCTTCTTCGTCCAGGGCCCCGAGGGCACCGAGGGCGACGAGTCCGGCGTCGTGCTGCGCACCCACACCTCCCCGGTGCAGGCGCGCTCGCTGCTCGACCGGGAGCCGCCCGTGTACGTGGTGTGCCCGGGCCGGGTGTTCCGCACCGACGAGCTCGACGCGACGCACACCCCGGTCTTCCACCAGGTCGAGCTGCTCGCCGTGGACGAGGGCCTGACCATGGCCGACCTCAAGGGCACCCTGGACCACATGGTCCAGGCGCTCTTCGGCAAGGACATGACCACGCGGCTGCGCCCGAACTTCTTCCCGTTCACCGAGCCGTCCGCCGAGATGGACATGCAGTGCTACGTGTGCCGCGGCGAGTCGGTGGGCAACCCCGACCGCCCGTGCCGCACCTGCTCCAGCGAGGGCTGGATCGAGCTCGGCGGCTGCGGAATGGTCAACCCCAAGGTGCTCATCGCCTGCGGTGTGGACCCCGAGAAGTACAGCGGGTTCGCCTTCGGGTTCGGCATCGAGCGGATGCTGATGTTCCGCCACAACGTCGAAGACATGCGAGACATGGTCGAGGGTGACGTCCGGTTCACCCGGCCGTTCGGGATGGAGATCTGATGCGGGTCCCGCTTTCTTGGCTGCGGGAGTACGTCGACCTGCCTGCGGGCGAGACCGGTCGTGACGTACAGGCCAAGCTCGTAGACGCAGGCCTCGAGGTCGAGAGGGTCGAGCAGCTCGGCGCCGGCCTCAAGGGCCCGCTGGTCGTCGGCCAGGTGCTGACCATCGAGGAGCTCGAGGGCTTCCGCAAGCCGATCCGTTTCTGCACGGTCGACGTCGGCCAGGCCAACGGCACCGGCGAGCCGCAGGAGATCGTCTGCGGCGCCCGGAACTTCTCCGTCGGCGACAAGGTCGTCGTGGTCCTGCCCGGCGCGGTGCTGCCCGGCGACTTCGCGATCGCCTCGCGCAAGACGTACGGCCGCACCTCGCACGGCATGATCTGCTCCGGCGACGAGCTGGGCATGGGCGACGACGGCACCCACGGCATCATCGTGCTCCCCCCGGAGCACGAGGTCGGCACCGACGCGATCGAGCTGCTCCAGCTCGTCGACGAGGTCCTCGACATCGCCGTCACCCCGGACCGCGGCTACTGCCTGTCCATGCGCGGTGTGGCCCGTGAGACCGCCACCGCGTACGGCCTGCCGCTGCGCGACCCGGCGCTGCTCGACGTGCCCGCGCCGAACTCGTACGGCTACCTGGTCAAGATCGACGACCCGGCCGGCTGCGACCGCTTCACCGCCCGTACGGTGTCCGGCCTCGACCCCGAGGCGAAGTCCCCGATCTGGCTCACGCGGCGCCTGCAGAAGGCCGGCATGCGCCCGATCTCGCTCGCCGTCGACGTCACCAACTACGTGATGCTCGAACTCGGCCAGCCGCTGCACGCGTACGACCGCTCCCGCCTGGACGGCGCCATCGGCGTGCGCCGCGCCGAGCAGGGCGAGAAGTTCACCACCCTCGACGGGGTCAAGCGCACGCTCGACGCCGAGGACCTGGTGATCACCGACAACAGCGGGCCGATCGGCCTCGCCGGCGTCATGGGCGGTGCCAACACCGAGATCGCCGACTCCGTGACCGACCCCGAGACCGGAATCGTCTCGGGCACCACGGACGTCGTCATCGAGGCCGCGCACTTCGACGCCCTGACGATCTCGCGCAGCGCCCGCCGCCACAAGCTCGCCTCCGAGGCCTCCAAGCGCTTCGAGCGCGGCGTCGACCCGCAGGCGGCCTCCGCGGCCGCGCAGCGGACCGTCGACCTGCTCGTGCTGCTCGCGGGCGGCACCGCCGAGGCCGGTGTCACCGAGCTCACCGCCCCGGGCGCCCCGCGCACCATCGCGATGCGCGCGGACCACCCGGACCGGGTCGCGGGCATGGACTACGGCCGCGAGACCGTCGTCCGCCGCCTCCAGGAAGTCGGCTGCGACGTCTACGGCCAGGACGAGCTCGTCGTCACCGTCCCGTCGTGGCGGCCCGACCTCGCCGAGCCCAACGACCTTGCCGAAGAGGTCATCCGGCTGGAGGGCTACGGGAACCTCCCGTCGACCCTGCCGAAGCTGCCCTCCGGCCGCGGTCTGACCGCCCGGCAGCAGCTGCACCGCCGGGTCGGCCGCGCGCTGGCCGGCGCGGGCTACGTCGAGGCGCTCAGCTACCCGTTCGTCGGCGAGGGCGTCTTCGACCAGCTCCAGCTGCCCGCGCACGACGCGGCCCGCCAGGTCGTCAAGCTGGTGAACCCGCTCTCCGACGAGGAGCCGGCGCTGCGCACCACGCTGCTGCCGGGCCTGCTGGGCGCGCTGCGCCGCAACGACAGCCGGGGCAGCCACGACCTCGCCCTCTTCGAGACGGGCTCGGTCTTCCGGGCCGGCCCGCAGCCGGGCGTCGCCGTACGACTGCCCGTCGACCGGCGTCCCACGGCCGAGGAGATCGCCACGCTGAACGCCGCCCTGCCGGCGCAGCCGCGGTACGCCGCGGTCGTGCTGGCCGGTGCGCGCGAGCAGGCCGGCTGGTGGGGCAAGGGCCGCCCGGCCGACTGGGCGGACGCGGTGCAGGCCGCGCGCTCGCTGGCCGCCGAGGCCGGCGCGGAGCTCGTCGTGCGCCAGGGCCAGTACGGGCCGTGGCACCCGGGCCGGTGCGCCGAGCTGCTCGTCACCCTGAACGGGGTGGAGACGGTCATCGGCCACGCCGGTGAGCTGCACCCGCGCGTCGTCAAGGCGATGGGCCTGCCGGCCCGTACCAGCGCCATGGAGCTCGACCTGGACCGCCTCGCGGCGGCCGGCGGCGAGGCCATGGAGGCGCCCCGGATCTCCACCTTCCCGGTGGCGACCCAGGACGTCGCGCTGATCGTCGACGCCTCGGTCCCGGCGGCCGACGTCGAGGCCGCGCTGCGCAAGGGCGCCGGCGAACTGCTGGAGTCCCTGCGGCTGTTCGACGTGTTCACCGGTGAGCAGGTCGGCGCGGGCAAGAAGTCCCTGGCGTACGCGCTGCGCTTCCGCGCGGCCGACCGCACGCTGACCGCGGAGGAGTCCACGGCCGCGCGCGACGCGGCGGTGGCGCTGGCCGGCGAGCGCACGGGCGCGGTGCTGCGCGGCGCGTGACGGGGTAACCGCCCTGCCGCCACGGCGGATCGAGGCACTGAGGGGCATATCCGGACCTGCGGATATGCCCCTCACTCATTCGGGTGAGAACGCCGGTGACCCGTGTCCATGGATGCGGCGGGTCGACAGAATCGTTGCGGCCGAGGGGAGGCCGTAACGATGATCACGTGTCGGGAGATGCCGCAGGTGCGTCGGGTCTGCGTCCTCGCGTGGGGCGGTGCCGCGGTGTCCTGGGAGCTGACCACCCCGGGGCCGCTCGGCGCCAGCCTGGCCAGCTGCGCGGCGTTCCTGTTACTGGCCACCGGATGTGCGCTGCACATCCGGTACGGGCTGATGGCGGAGCTGCGGCGCTCGCAGGAGATCGCGGACGCGGCGCAGCGGGCCCTCCTGCGGCCGCTGCCGGGCCGGATCGAGGGCCTGACGCTGGCGGCCGCGCAGCTGTCGGCGAGCCGGGGAGCCGCGGTGGGCGGCGACCTGTACGAGGCCGTGCCGACGGCGTACGGGGTGCGGGTGGTGATCGGGGACGTACGGGGGCACGGACTGCCGGCGCTGGGCGCGGCGGCGGCGGTGCTCGGCGCCTTCCGGGAGGCGGCGTACGACGAACCCGCGCTGGGCGGCGTGCTGGTGCGGATGGAACGGGCCCTGGCCCGGCACGTCCTGGCCCAGGACGCGGCGGAGGAGTTCGTCACGGTGCTGCTGCTCCAGATCGCGCCGGACGGCTCCGTGCTGGCCCTGAACTGCGGCCACCCCTGGCCGTACCTCCTGCGCGAGCCGCAGCCGCTGGAGCCCTGCGGGGCCCCGGCCCGGCCCGCCCTTCCTCCGTCTGCCGGGGCGCGGCTGCGGACCCCGCGCCGGTGCGGGGCCGTGGGGAAATACCCCGCGCGGCGGGGCTTGGACGTACGGACCTTCGACGGGGGTGACACCTTGCCACCGCTCGGGGTGGTGCCCGTACGGCCGGACCTCCCGCCGCAGGACTGCGGGCAGTTGTGGCCCGGCGAGGTCCTGTTCCTGCACACCGACGGCGCCGAGGACGCCCGCGACGGCGCGGGGCGGTTCTTCCCCCTGCGCAGCGTGCTCGCGGAACAGCCCGCGGACACGCCCGCGCGGCTGGTCGCGGGCGTGCACGCCGCACTGCTGCGCCACACCGGCGGGCAACTCACCGACGACGTAGCCCTGCTGGTGCTGCGCAGCGACCGCGGCGACCGCGGCTGCTGACGGAGGGGACCGCACACCGGGCCCGGTGGGAGGGCCCGGCGCGCGTTCCACGACCCCTGCCGGGGCCCGGCGACCAACCGGGCGCCGGCGGAGCCGGAGCGCGCCGCCCGCCTGCCATGGAGTGTCGGGCAGACGGCAAGGCGGGCGGCGCGGTGCGGGTCGTCGCACTGTACGAGGGGGAGCCGACGACCCGAGCTGCCTCTTTGGCGAGGCTCTTAAGTGAACCGCTCCCGGGGCTCGTTGCGGCAGGGTGCGTATCGCATTTATGCGCGTTCTTGGTTCACACCCCGTGTGAATCAAAAGGAAGTACACCCCGTGTGAACCGCGCACCCACTAGCCTGAGACCGAAGAGCCCTTGGAGGGGCCCATGCAGCCCAACGCCCTTCTCGACGCCCTCCTCGCCGAGGCGGGCATGTCCCACGCCGGACTCGCGGCGCACGTCAACCAGGCGGGCCGCACCCGCGGACTCGCCCTGCGCTACGAACACACCGCCGTCACCCGGTGGTTGAAGGGACAGCGGCCGCGCGGGCAGGTGCCCGACCTGATCTGCGAGGTGCTCGGCGGCCGGCTCCGCCGCCCGGTGTCGCTGGACGACGTCGGGCTCGGCGTGCCGGGCCAGCCCCTCTCCCCGCACGGCTCCCCGCTCAGCGGCTTCGTCGACCGGGCCGCCGCCCTGTGGCGCTCCGACGAGCAGGGCCGCGTCCAGCTGCTCACCGCCGAGGCCGTCACCGGGACGCCCGCCGTGATCCCGGTCTGGGAGTGGGAGAACCCGCCCGAGGACGCCGACGTCTCCCGCGACGGGCCCAACCGGATCGGCCCGGAGCACATCGAGATCCTGCGGGCCGCCCGCGCGCACTACGAGCTGATGTACCGCCGGGCCGGCGGGGTGGCCACCCGGGCCCGGATCGTCCGCTTCCTCGGCAGCGAGACCGCGCCGATGCTGCGCGGCAGCTATCCCGACGGGCTCGGCCGCCAGCTGCACCGGGCCACCGGCTCCCTCGTGGCGGTGGCCGGGATCTGCGCGTACGACTCGGACGCCCACGGGCTCGCCCAGCGCTACTTCCACCAGGCGCTGCGGCTCGCCAAGGCCAGCGGGGACCGGGGGCTCGGCGCCTACGTCATCGCGCTGATCGTCAACCAGTCGCTGCACCTGCGGGAGCACCGCCAGGCCGTCGCCTTCGCCGAGGCCGCGCTGCGCGCCGCGGGCCGGCACACCACCCCGGCCCTGGCCGCCGACCTGTACGCCATGCAGGCCAAGGCGTACGCCCAACTCGGGGACACCGACGCGGCGCTGGCCTGCATCCGGAATGCCGAGACGGCCGCCGAGCGGATCCGGCCCGGCACGGAGCCGGACGAGACGGGGTACGTGCAGCCCGGGCTGGTCAACGTACAGGTCGCCGAGGCGTTGCTCAGCCTCGGTGACCTGCACGCCGCCCACGAACAGGCGACGGCGGCGGTCGGCACGCCGGCGCACGACCGCGGGCGGGTCCACCGGCTGGCGATGCTGTGCGAGATCCAGCTGCGCCAGGGCGAGGCGGACCGGGCGGTGGCGTCCGCGGCCGAGATGGCCGAGCGGGCCAAGGGCATGGAGTCGCTGCGACTGCGGGACCGGCTGCGGGCGGTCCGCGAACAGCTGCTGACCAGCGGATGTTCCGGCGCGGAAGAGACCGCGCAGTTGATCGACGGGGCGCTGCGCGTTCCCCTCTGAGCGCGCGAACTGCTGCCATGTTGCCACCTACTCGAACGGAAGGTGGCACAACCGTGCAGTGGACGAACCTGAGTGAGCAGACCGTGTACAGGAACCGCTGGTTCGACGTGAATCTCGCCGATGTGGAACTTCCCGACGGCCGGCACCTGGACCACTTCGTGATCCGGCTGCGGCCCGTCGCCGTCGCCACGGCCGTCAACGAGGCCAACGAGGTGCTGCTGCTGTGGCGGCACCGGTTCATCACCGACAGCTGGGGCTGGGAACTGCCCGCGGGCGTGGTCGAGGACGGGGAGGACATCGCGGCGGCCGCGGCCCGGGAGATGGAGGAGGAGTCGGGCTGGCGGCCCGGCCCCCTCCATCACCTGATGACCGTCGAGCCGGCCAACGGGCTGACCGACGCCCGCCACCACCTCTACTGGGCGGACGGGGCGACGTACATCGGACACCCCGAGGACGACTTCGAGTCCTCGCGCCGCGAGTGGGTGCCGCTCAAACTGGTGCCGGACATGATCGCGCGCGGCGAGATCCCGGCCGCCAACATGGCGGCCGGGCTGCTGCTCCTGCACCATCTGCGGCTCGGCTGACCCCGCCGGCCGCGGGTCCCGGCCCTGCGGGATCAGCCGTACGGGTAGAAGCCAGAGCCGGTCTTGCGTCCGAGGCGGCCCGCGTCGACCATCCGCTGGAGCAGCGGGGGAGCGGCGTACAGCGGCTCCTTGTACTCCGCGTACATCGAGTCGGCGATCGAGGCGATCGTGTCCAGGCCGATCAGGTCCGAGAGCTTGAGCGGACCCATCGGGTGGGCGCAGCCCAGCTCCATGCCGTTGTCGATGTCCTCGCGGCTCGCGATGCCGGACTCGAACATCCGGATGGCCGACAGCAGGTAGGGGACCAGGAGCGCGTTGACGACGAAGCCCGACCGGTCCTGGGCGCGGATCGCGTGCTTGCCCAGGACCTTCCCCACCAGGGCCTCGGCCCGCTTGATGGTCTCCTCGCTCGTGGTCAGCGCCGGGATCAGCTCGACGAGCTGCTGCACCGGGGCCGGGTTGAAGAAGTGGATGCCGATGACCTGGTCGGGCCGCGAGGTGGTGACGGCCAGCTTGACCAGGGGGATCGAGGAGGTGTTGGAGGCGAGGATCGCGTCCGGGCGGGTGATCACCTGGTCGAGGACCTGGAAGATCTCCGTCTTGACCTGCTCGTTCTCGACGACGGCCTCGATGACGAGGTCGCGGTCGGCGAACTCGCCGAGATCGGTGGTGAAGCTGAGGCGGGCCAGGGTGGCGTCCCGCTCCTCCTCGCTGATCTTGCCGCGTTCGGCGGCCTTGGTCAGGGAGTTGTGCAGCCGGGTGCGCCCGATCTCCAGGGCCTCGCCGGTGGTCTCGGCGACCTTCACCTCAAGGCCGCTGCGGGCGCACACCTCGGCGATGCCCGCGCCCATCTGGCCACAGCCCACTACGCCGACTCGGGTGATGTCGGAAGGGAGGTCAGTCACTTCGTGCCTTTCGCAGCTCATCCGTCGGCGGGTCCCCCGTGCTGCCCAGTGTCACTGCGCTCCGGCGCCCGCCACGCCCCACGACGTTACCCCCGACCTTGACCCTGGCGGGGGGCCGGGGCGGGCATGCTGTCAGATGCAGGGCACTGTCACGCAAAGGAACGGAGTCGTCACATGGCGTACATCGGGCGTCGGGGGCTGCTGGCGGGGGCCGCCGGACTGCTGGCCGCGGCGGGCGGGACGGCCCCCGCGCGGGCGGCGCGGGGGCGCGGTCCGCGCGGGAAGGCCGCCGCCGAGTTCCGCGCGATGTGGATCGCCTCTGTGGAGAACGTCGACTGGCCCTCCGAGAGCGGGCTGGACGCCGCGGACCAGCGGGACGAGCTGGTCCGCCTCTTCGACACCGCCGTCGCCCGCCGCCTCAACGCCGTGGTCCTCCAGGTCCGGCCCGCCGCCGACGCCATGTGGCCCGGGGCCCGGGAGCCCTGGTCGCAGTGGCTGACCGGGGTGCAGGGCGAGGACCCCGGCTGGGACCCGCTCGGCACGGCGGTCGCCGAAGCCCATGCCCGGGGGCTGGAACTGCACGCCTGGTTCAACCCGTACCGGGTGGCCAACCACACCGACCCCGACCGTCTGGCCGAGGACCATCCGGCCCGGCGCAACCCCGACTGGACGGTCCCGTACAACAACAAGCTGTACTACAACCCGGGGCTGCCCGAGGTGCGCGCCTTCGTGCAGGAGGCCATGCTCGACGCCGTCTCCCGGTACGAGGTGGACGGGGTGCACTGGGACGACTACTTCTACCCGTACCCCGTCGAGGGGGAGGAGTTCGACGACGACGACGCGTACGCGCGCCACGGTGGCGGCTTCGCCTCCCGCGCGGACTGGCGGCGCGGCAACACCGACGCGCTGGTCCGCGAGATGTCCGAGCGGGTGCGGGCGGTCCGCCCGGCGGCCCGCTTCGGCATCAGCCCCTTCGCGGTCTGGCGCAACGGCGACCGGGACCCGCTGGGTTCGCCGACGCAGGCCGGCGTCGAAACGTACGACGACCTGTACGCGGACACCCGCAAGTGGGTCCGGGAGGGCTGGATCGACTACATCGTGCCGCAGGTCTACTGGCAGATCGGCCACCCGACCGCCGACTACGCCAAGATCGTCCCCTGGTGGGCGAAGACCGTCGCCGGCACCGGTGTGGCGCTCTACGTGGGCGAGGCCCTGTACCGCTGCGACGCCAACAGCGCCACCGCGGCGTGGCGCGATCCGAAGGAGCTGTCCAAGCACCTGACGTTCGCCCGTGGTTACCCGGAGGTCCGCGGCCACGTCTACTTCTCGGCGAAGCAGGTGGTCGCGGACCCCAATGGTGCGATGGCCAGGGTCGTTGCCGACCATTATCCGACGGCCGTGCCGCCGAGGTGACGCGTTGGCCGTGTCGGCCGCGTCGGGTGGGTGCAGTCAGTGCGGGGGCTCCGCCGGGTGCTTCACGACGCAGTCGGGGCCCGGAGACATGACTGCCTCGTGACCGTCGGAGAAGCGGACCCGGTAGGGAGGGGTGCCGTTCTCGCCGAGTACCTGAGTGATTTCACCGACCTTGTCGTGCTGGCCCACGATCCTGCCGTGCTGCACCAGCTGGTCGCCCTCGGTCGCGCGCATTTCTGACCTCCTCGGAGGCGGTCTGAATCCGGTGACAGCAGTTTACGGCGATTTGTGGTGATTAGGCCCGCTGGGTCACGGCGATGCAGACCAGGACCGCGCAGGCGGCGGCCGGGGCGGCGGGGGAGAGGTGCTCGCCGAGCAGTGCCACCGACCACACCAGGGTCAGCAGCGGCTGGGCGAGCTGGAGCTGGCTGGCCCGCGGTGCGCCGATCTCCGCCATCCCGCGGTACCAGACGTACAGGCCGAGGAAGGTGGAGCCGGCCGCCGCCCAGACCAGGCCGGCCAGCCCGTGGCCCGTCAGGTGCACCGGCTCGTACGCGAGCCCCAGCGCGGAGCCGGCCAGGCTGAGCGGCAGGCACAGCACCAGCGCCCAGCCGATGACCTGCCAGCCGGGCAGGACCCGGGCCAGGCGCCCGCCCTCGGTGTACCCGGCCGCGCAGACCAGCAGGGCCCCGAAGAGGTAGCCGTCGCCCGCCGAGAGGGCGCCGCCGCTCTGCGCCAGGGTGAAGCCGAGCACGACGGCGGCTCCGGCGACGGCCGCGCCCCAGAACCGGCGCGAGGGGCGGGCGCCGGTGCGCAGCGCGGAGACGGCGGCCGTGGTGAGCGGGAGCAGGCCGACCACGACGGCGGCGTGCGAGGTGGTGGAGGTGGTCAGCGCCAGGGTGGTGAGCAGCGGGAAGCCGACGACGACCCCGGCGGCGACGACGGCGAGGCCCGCCCAGTGCGCGCGGGCCGGCGGCGGCACCCGCCCGGCCAGCAGGAAGCCCCCCGCGATGAGCGCGGCGAGCAGGCTGCGTACGGCGACGAAGGACCAGGGGCCGAAGCTCTCCAGACCCCAGGCTGTGGCGGGGAAGGTCAGCGAGAAGGCGATGACGCCGAGCGCGGCGAGGGCGGTGCCGCCGGTGACCCGGCGGCCGAGACCGCCGTGACCGCCGCGGCGGGGGTCACGGGGGCCGGAGCGGCGTGCGGGGCGCTCGACCGCTATCGCGGTGTGGAGAGTAGCGCTATTCTTTGCTGTCATGTACGAGCGTAGCAGCGTGGCGGAGCTGGCAGAATCCCTCCGGTCGGAACTCGACCGCTACTCGGTGGGTGGAAAGCTCCCGTCGAGCCGGGCTCTGGTGGAGCGCTTCCGGGTCAGCCCCGTCACCGTCTCCCGCGCCCTCGCGCAGCTGGCCGCCGAGGGGCTGGTCGTCACCCGCCCCGGCGCCGGGGTGTTCCGCGCCCTGCCGCGCACGGCGGAGCCCGCGCCCGGGGACACCTCCTGGCAGGAGGTCGCCCTGAGCGCGGAGGGCGCGGGCGAGGTGGTCCCGCGTTCGGTGGACGCCTCCGGCGTGCTGGCCTGTCTGGCCGCGCCGCCGTCCGGGGTGATCGGGCTCAACAGCGGCTACCTGCACCCCTCCATCCAGCCCGAGCGGGCCATGGCCGCCGCGCTGGCCCGGGCCGGGCGGCGCCCCGGGGCCTGGGAACGGCCGCCCATGGAGGGGCTGCCCGAGCTGCGGGACTGGTTCGCCCGGGAGATCGGCGGGGCGGCCGGCGCCGTCGGGGCCGCCGACGTGCTGGTCACCGCGGGCGGGCAGAGCGCGCTCACGACCGCCCTGCGGGCGCTGGCCCCGCCCGGGGCGCCGGTCCTCGTGGAGTCCCCGACCTACCCCGGGCTGCTGGCCATCGCCCGCGCCTCCGGCTGCCGGCCGGTGCCCGTCCCGGTGGATGCCGAGGGGGTCCGGCCGGAGCTGCTGGCCGCCGCCTTCGAAGCCACCGGCGCGCGGGTGTTCGTATGCCAGCCGCTGTTCCAGAACCCGACCGGTGCGGTGCTGGCTCCCGGGCGGCGGGCCGAGGTGCTGCGGATCGCGCGGGCCGCCGGGGCCTTCGTGGTGGAGGACGACTACGCCCGGGCGCTGGGCCACGACGACTCCGGTCCGCTGCCCCCGACGCTGGCCGCCGAGGACCACGACGGGGTGGTCGTGCACGTCCGGTCCCTGACCAAGGCCACCTCGCCCAGCCTGCGGGTGGGCGCGCTCGCCGCCCGGGGGCCGGTGCTGGACCGGCTGCGGGCCATCCAGATCGTGGACTCCTTCTTCGTGTCCCGGCCGCTCCAGGAGGCCGCCCTGGAGCTGGTCGGCGCCCCCGCCTGGCCCCGCCACCTGCGGGCCGTCGCCGCCGAACTGCGCCACCGGCGGGACCTGCTCGCGGGCGCGCTGCGCCGTGAACTGCCCGGGCTGACCCTGCCCCACCTGCCCTCGGGCGGATACCAGTTGTGGGCCCGGATGGCCGAGGGCGACGACGACGCGGCCTTCGCGGCGGCGGCCCTGCGCGCCGGGGTCGCGGTCGCCGCGGGCCGCCCGTACTTCTGCGCGGAACCGCCGGGTCCGTACGTACGGCTCAGCTTCGCCGGGGTCTCGGGCGCGGCGGAGCTGAACGAGGGCGTCCGACGGCTGAGCTCGCTTCGCACCCCGTAAAGCGGTGGAGCCGCGCCGCTCCACCGCCCTACCCTGCGGCCATGGACGGCATCAAGATCACCACCCTTGCGCAGCGCCCCGAACTGGCCGAGCGGCTCTGGGACATGAAGGACACCTGGCCGGAATTCGCCCAGCACGACTCGCTCGCGGGGCTCCTCTACCCGCGGATGACCGAGGAGCTGGCCGACTACGTGCTGGTCGCCACCGACGGCGACGCGGTGGTCGCCCGCGGGTTCAGCGTGCCCTTCGCCCAGCACGCGCCCGGCCGGGACGGGGTGCTGCCCGCGCGGGGCTGGGACCAGGTCCTCCTGTGGGCCTTCTCCGACCTGCGGCGCGGGATCGCCCCCGACACGGTGAGCGCCATCGAGATCACCATAGCCACCGACCGGCTCGGCGAGGGCCTGTCCGGGCGGATGCTGGCCGCGATGCGGGAGAACGCCCGCGCCCGCGGCTTCGCCGAGGTGGTGGCCCCCGTCCGGCCCAGCGGGAAGCCGGCCGAGCCGGACACCCCGATCGAGGAGTATGCGTACCGCACGCGCGAGGACGGTCTCCCGTACGACCCGTGGCTGCGGGTCCACGTCCGTGCGGGGGCGGTGATCGACTCGGTGGCCCCGCTGTCGATGACGATCGCCGGCTCGCTCGCGCAGTGGCGGGAGTGGACCGGGCTGCCGTTCGACACGACGGGCCCGGTGCGGGTGCCGGGAGCGCTGGCCCCGGTCCGCTGCGAGGCCGAACAGGGCTACGCGGCGTACGTGGAGCCGAACGTCTGGGTCCGGCACCCCCTGGACACCCCCTGAGGGAGTCCGTCAGGGCGTGACGATCGCGAAGTCGGGGTCGGGGTCGGTGAGGTGGCCGGTCAGCTCGGCGAGCCGGGCCGGATCGCCGGAGACCTCGGCCCGGCCCCGGGCGAGCAGATCGGCGAGCGCGGCCCGGCCGAGCAGGAGGGCGCGCAGGGACGCCTCGTCCAGGGCGATCTCGACGTCCGGCTCGCCGGCGGCCGGGCCGAGACCCCGGACGTGGGTGAGCACGCCGTTCTTCAGGCGCAGGGTGCTGGGTTCGTGGCCGTCGGTGAGACGCCAGCGGACGGTGACGTCCGCGTCCCAGCTGCGCGGCCCGTCGACGCGGATGGCCAGGGAGTCGAAGAGCTGGTCGAGCGTCAGGGTGTTGATCAGGTCCTCGGAGACGCTGGTGGCGGACGTGCCGACCGGGCCGTGGCGCAGTTCGTGGGCGCCGGTGAGGTAGAAGTTGCGCCAGGTGCCGTTCTCGCTGCCGTAGCCGAGCTGCTCCAGGGCGTCCGCCTGCAGGGCGCGGGCCTCGGCGTTGCCGGGGTCGGCGAACAGCACGTGGCCGACGACCTCGGCGACCCAGCGGAAATCGCCCTGCGCGTAGGACTGGTGGGCGCGGCGCAGCACCTCGTCGGCGCCGCCCATGAAGTCGACGTACCGGGTGGCGGCCTCGGTGGGCGGGTGGGCCCACAGGTGGGCCGGGTTGCCGTCGAACCAGCCCATGTACCGCTGGTAGACGGCCTTGGCGTTGTGGCTGACGGAGCCGTAGTAGCCGTGGGTGTGCCAGGCGCGCTCCAGCGCGGGCGGCAGCTGCATCCGCTCGGCGATCTCCGGCCCGGTGAGCCCCTGGTTGATCATGCGCAGGGTCTGGTCGTGCAGGTAGGCGTACAGGTCCCGCTGCTCGCAGAGGAAGGCCAGGACGTCCTCGGGGCCCCAGACCGGCCAGTGGTGGGAGGCGAACACGACGTCGCTGGCGGCGCCGAAGAGCTGGACCGTCTCGGTCAGGTACCGGGCCCAGGCGTGCGGGTCGCGGACCTGGGCGCCGCGCAGCGTGAGCAGGTTGTGCAGGGTGTGGGTGGCGTTCTCGGCGGTGCACAGGGCGGCGTGGCCGGGGAAGTGGATGTTGAGTTCGGCCGGGGCCTCGGTGCCCGGGGTCATCTGGAACACCATGCGGATGCCGTCGACGGTCTCGCTCTGCCCGGTGCGGGTGACGGCGAGGGTCGGCGGGATGAGGGTGACCGTACCCGTCGACGTCGTGGCGCCCAGCCCCGAGCCGATCTGCCCGCGGGGGCCCTTGGGCAGGGCGGACCCGTACATGTACGTGGCGCGGCGGCTCATGGCGGTGCCGGCGTAGACGTTCTCGCTGACGGCGTGCTCCAGGAACCCCTCCGGAGCGATCACCGGCACCCCGGCCGCGACCTCCTCGACGCTGATCACGCCCTTGACGCCGCCGAAGTGGTCGGCGTGGCTGTGCGTATAGAGGACGCCGGTGACGGGGCGGTCGCCGCGGTGGCGGCGGTAGAGGGACAGCGCGGCGGCGGCGGTCTCCGTGGAGATCAGCGGGTCGATGACGAGGATGCCGCGCTCGCCCTCGACCACGGTCATGTTGGAGAGGTCGAAGCCGCGCACCTGGTAGATCCCGGGGACCACCTCGAACAGGCCGTGCCCGGCGACGAGCCCGCTCTGGCGCCACAGGCCCGGATGGGCGGTGGGCGGGCAGTCCGCGTCGAGGAACCCGTAGGCGTCCAGGTCCCACACCACGCGGCCGTCCGCGTCCCGGATGCCGCTCTCCCCGACCGTGCCGAGGAATCCGCGGCGCTCGTTCTCCAGATCGCGGGTGTCCTCGAACGCGGAGCTCCGGCGTGCGGCGCCGTTGGCCTCCGCGACGACGGCTTCGGCATCTCCGGAAGAGCCCTTCATGCGCGCTCCTCGGTGCTGGTCGGGTGCGGGGTGCGGAACTCCCTGTTCATCCTCCCGTGCTGCGGCGGGGCCCGCAGAGCGATCACCGCGAGGCTTTGCATAAACCTGCGGCGATACGTATAGTCATGCCATCGAGGAGGAGGGTCCGATGGTGGTACGTGTAGCGGTGGCCGGAGCGAGCGGGTACGCGGGCGGAGAAGTCCTGCGCCTGCTGCTCTCCCACCCCGAGGTGGAGATCGGCGCGCTGACCGGCAACTCCAACGCCGGGCAGCTCTTCGGCAGCCTCCAGCCGCACCTGGTGCCGCTCGCCGGCCGGACCCTGGAGGCGACCACGCCCGAGGTCCTCGCCGGACACGACGTCGTCTTCCTGGCCCTGCCCCACGGGCAGTCCGCCGCCGTCGCCGCCGAGCTCGGCGAGGACGTCCTCGTCGTCGACATGGGCGCCGACCACCGGCTCAAGGACTCCGCCGACTGGGACGCGTTCTACGGCGCCCCGCACGCCGGCACCTGGCCGTACGGGCTCCCCGAGCTGCCCGGTGGCCGCGCCGCGCTGGAGGGGTCCAAGCGCATCGCGGTTCCCGGGTGCTTCCCGACCGCCGTCACCCTCGCCCTGTTCCCGGCGTACGCCGCGCAGCTGGCCGAGCCGGAGGCCGTGATCGTCGCCGCCACCGGCACCTCCGGCGCCGGCAAGGCGCTGAAGCCGCACCTGCTCGGCTCCGAGGTCATGGGGTCCGTCAGCCCGTACGGGGTGGGCGGCGGGCACCGGCACACCCCCGAGATGGTGCAGAACCTGAGCCCGATCGCCGGGCAGAAGGTCTCCGTCTCCTTCACGCCGACCCTCGTGCCGATGTCGCGCGGCATCCTGGCCACCTGCTCGGCCAAGGCCCGCCCCGGCACCACCGCCGACGCGGTGCGCGCCGCGTACGAGAAGGCGTACGCGGACGAGCCCTTCGTGCACCTGCTGCCCGAGGGGCAGTGGCCGGCGACCTCGTCCGTGCACGGTTCCAACGCCGTTCAGATCCAGGTCGCGTACGACGGGTCCGCACAGCGGATCATCGCGATCAGCGCCATCGACAACCTCACCAAGGGCACCGCCGGCGGCGCGGTGCAGAGCATGAACATCGCCCTCGGGCTCCACGAGGGTCTGGGTCTTTCTTCGATCGGAGTCGCACCGTGAGCGTCACGGCAGCACAGGGGTTCACGGCCGCGGGAATCGCGGCCGGGATCAAGGCGAACGGCAATCCGGACGTGGCCCTGGTGGTCAACAACGGTCCGCGGCTTGCCGCGGCGGGCGTCTTCACCTCCAACCGCGTCAAGGCCGCACCGGTGCTCTGGTCCGAGCAGGTCCTGCGCGGCTCCGCCGTCAGCGCGGTCGTCCTCAACTCCGGCGGCGCCAACGCCTGCACCGGCCCCAAGGGCTTCCAGGACACCCACGCCACCGCCGAGAAGGTCGCCGAGGCTCTGGGCGGCGGCCACAACGCCGGCGAGGTCGCGGTCGCGTCCACCGGCCTGATCGGCGTCCTGCTCCCCATGGACAAGCTGCTCCCCGGCATCGACACCGCCGTGGCGGCCCTCTCCGCCGACGGCGGCGAGGACGCCGCCATCGCCATCAAGACCACCGACACCGTGCACAAGACGGCCGCCGTCGTGCAGGACGGCTGGACCGTCGGCGGCATGGCCAAGGGCGCGGGCATGCTCGCCCCGGGCCTGGCCACCATGCTCGTCGTCCTCACCACCGACGCCGACGTGGACGGCGCCACCCTCGACAAGGCGCTGCGCTCCGCCACCCGCACCACCTTCGACCGGGTCGACTCCGACGGCTGCATGTCCACCAACGACACGGTGCTGCTGCTCGCCTCCGGGGCCTCCGGCCAGGTGCCCGCCTACGAGGCCTTCGCGGAGGCCGTACGGACCGTCTGCGACGACCTCGCCCGCCAGCTGATCGGCGACGCCGAGGGCGCCAGCAAGGACATCCGCATCGAGGTCGTCGGCGCGCTCACCGAGGGCGACGCGGTCGAGGTCGGCCGGTCGATCGCCCGCAACAACCTGCTCAAGTGCGCCATCCACGGCGAGGACCCCAACTGGGGCCGGGTGCTCTCCGCCGTCGGCACCACCCGGGCCGCCTTCGACCCGGACCGGCTGAACGTGGCCATCAACGGGGTCTGGGTCTGCAAGAACGGCTCGGTCGGCGAGGACCGCGACCTCGTCTCCATGAAGGACCGCGAGGTCCGCATCACCGCCGACCTGGCCACCGGCTCCGAGTCGGCCGTGATCTGGGCCAACGACCTGACCGCCGAGTACGTCCACGAGAACAGCGCGTACAGCTCATGAGCGACGAGAAGGCCGGGCAGCCCGGCGCCGGCACCGCGCGCAAGCACACGGCGCTGCCCAAGGCGCAGATCCTCATCGAGGCCCTGCCCTGGCTCACCCGCCACAACGGCAAGGTCGTCGTCGTCAAGTTCGGCGGCAACGCCATGATCGACGAGGACCTGAAGGCCGCCTTCGCCCAGGACGTGGTCTTCCTGCGCCAGGCCGGCCTCAAGCCGGTCGTGGTGCACGGCGGCGGCCCCCAGATCAACGCCCAGCTCGACAAGCAGGGCCTGGTCAGCGAGTTCAAGGCGGGCCTGCGCGTCACGACCCCCGAGGCCATGGACGTCGTACGGATGGTCCTGGCGGGCCAGGTCCAGCGCGAGCTGGTCGGGCTGCTCAACCAGCACGGGCCGCTCGCCGTCGGCATGACCGGCGAGGACGCCCACACCATCACCGCCACCCGGCACACCCCGGAGATCGACGGCGAGCTCATCGACATCGGCCGGGTCGGCGAGATCACCGCCATCGACACGGGCGCGATCGAGGCGCTGCTGGCGGACGGCCGGATCCCGGTCATCTCCTCCATCGCGCGCAGCACCGACGACCACCACGTCTACAACGTGAACGCCGACACGGCGGCCGCGGCGCTCGCCGCCGCGCTGGGCGCCGAGACGCTGATGGTGCTCACGGACGTGGAGGGCCTCTACGCGGACTGGCCGAGCAGTGACGAGGTCATCAGCCGCCTCACCGTCAGCGAGCTGGAGAAGCTGCTGCCCGAACTGTCCAGCGGGATGGTGCCCAAGATGGAGGGCTGCCTGCACGCCGTCCGCGGCGGGGTGAGCACGGCCCGTGTGATCGACGGGCGGGTGCCGCACTCGATCCTGCTGGAGATCTTCACCGACGAGGGAATCGGCACGATGGTCGTGCCCGACGCACGGCCCGAAGCACAGGGAGGGGAACCCGCGTGACCGGCAACCAGGACTACGCCGCCCGCTGGCAGGGGGCGCTGACCAACAACTACGGAACGCCCGCGCTGGCCCTCGTACGCGGCGAAGGCGCCCAGGTCTGGGACGCGGACGGCAAGCAGTACACCGACTTCGTCGGCGGCATCGCGGTCAACGCCCTCGGCCACGCCCACCCGGCGATCGTCGAGGCCGTGACCCGGCAGATCGCCACCCTCGGCCACGTCTCCAACCTCTACGCCTCCGAGCCGGTCCTCGCGCTCGGCGAGCGGCTGCTCCAGCTCTTCGGCCGCCCCGGCCGGATTTTCTTCTGCAACTCCGGCGCCGAGGCCGTCGAGGCCGCCTTCAAGATCGGCCGGCTGACCGGGCGGACCCACATGGTGGCCACCGACGGCGGCTTCCACGGCCGGACCATGGGCGCCCTCGCGCTCACCGGCCAGCCCACGAAGCAGGGCCCGTTCCTGCCGCTGCCCGGCGAGGTCACGCACGTCCCGTACGGCGACGTCGAGGCCCTGCGGGCGGCCGTCACCGAGGAGACCGCGCTCGTCGTCATCGAGCCGATCCAGGGTGAGAACGGGGTCGTCGTCCCTCCGGCCGGCTATCTGACGGCCGCCCGGGAGATCACCCGGGCCACCGGCACCCTGCTCGTCCTGGACGAGGTGCAGACCGGGATCGGGCGCTGCGGCCACTGGTTCGAGCACCAGGCCCACGAGGGCGTGGAGCCCGATCTCGTCACGCTCGCGAAGGGTCTCGGCGGCGGACTGCCCATCGGCGCCGTGGCCGCCTTCGGGCCGGCCGCGGAGCTGCTCCAGCCCGGCCAGCACGGCACCACCTTCGGCGGGAACCCCGTCGCGTGCGCCGCCGGCCTCGCCGTCATCGACACCATCGCCGCCGACGGACTGCTCGACCGGGTCAAGGCGCGCGGGGAGCGGCTGCGCTCCGGAATCGAAGGCCTGCGCGGTGGGAACGGCCACCCGCTGGTCTCCCATGTCCGTGGTGAAGGCCTTCTCCTGGGTATCGTGCTGACCGGGCCGCTCGCACCGCAGGTGCAGCAGGCGGCCCAAGATGCCGGCTTCCTGGTCAACGTGCCCGCCCCCGACGTCGTACGGCTCATGCCCCCGTACGTACTCTCCGAGGCCGAGGCGGACGCGTTCGTCCGGGCCCTGCCCGGCATCCTCGACGCAGCCAACGGGGACGGACACACCGGGGAATGAGACGACGATGAGCCACGCGCAGGACCACGAGGAGTGGGGCTCCCCCCGGACCGAGTCCGGGGGCGGGCCGTCCGTTCCGCAGACCCGCACCGCCCGCCACCGCCGGATCGTGGACATCCTCAACCGGCAGCCGGTCCGCTCGCAGAGCCAGCTCGCCAAGCTGCTCGCCGACGACGGACTGAGCGTCACCCAGGCGACGCTCTCCCGCGACCTCGACGAGCTGGGCGCGGTGAAGATCCGCAACACCGGCGGCGAGCTGATCTACGCGGTGCCCAGCGAGGGCGGTTTCCGCACCCCGCAGGCCCCGCTCGGCGAGTCGGCCAAGGAGGAGCGCATGAGGCGCCTCTCCGGCGAGCTGCTGATCTCGGCGGAGGCCTCCGCGAACCTCGTCGTCCTGCGCACCCCGCCGGGCGCGGCCCAGTTCCTCGCGTCCGCGATCGACCAGGCCGAACTCCGCGAGATCCTCGGCACGATCGCCGGAGACGACACGCTGATGCTGATCAGCCGTGACCCGTCGGGCGGCCAGGCCCTCGCCGACCACCTGTTGAGGCTGGCCCAGAAGGAGGGCTGACCGTCCCGGGGACGGGCCCCACGGCCCGTCAGGTCCCGTACGGTGGGGCGGATATCCGCTGTACCGCCCGCCGCCGGGCGTCCTAGGGTCGGCGTGTGCATGCCTACACCCTCGCCAGTGTCGCCGTGCCCGTCACAGCGGGGCTGTACGGGCTGGTCGGCGCGATCCGCGGCCGCGCGGCGGTGCGGCACCGCCGCGCCCTCGACCGGTGGGCAGCCGTACTGGCCGACCCGTACCAGGCCGCCCTGGAACGCTGGTGGCCGAATGACGCGGTCCAGGCGGCCGCCGCCCGGCTGCTCCTGGACGGGCTCGTCACCGTCAACCACCGCGGCAACCTGAGCCCGGTCCCCGCCGCCGCGGACCCCGCCCGTACCCCGGGCCATCCGCTGCCCGAGGCCGTGCTGGCCGCCCTGCGGCGCCGCAGCGCCCCCGCCACCCTCGGCAGCCTCGTGCTGCGGGACGAGGAGTTCGCGACCGTCCGGCGGGAGTTCCGAGAGGCCCGCCCGGAACTCCTCACGGTCGGCGAACCCGCCGGAGCGCCGAAACTGGGGCTGTACCTGGTCCTGGCCGAGATGCTCTTCTGCGTCTTCGGCCTGATGTCGCTGCGGCCCGACGGTGACGCCGAATGGACGGCCGCCTGGGCCGCGTGGACCGGGGTGATCGCCCAGGTGATCTGGTTCCCCGTCTACAACCGGGCCCGGGGGTCCGGCTGGAAGAAGGACGCCGAGGCCGTGGAGGCCGCGCGCCTCGGGCCGCCGCATCCGGCGCTCCAGGCCCTGGACGTCCGCGATCCGGAGGCCTTCCGCCGGCTGCGCGTGAGCCGCCTGCGGATCCGGCGCGGCCGCAACCGGGGCCGCCCGCGCCGCCGCCGGACACCGGCCGAGACCGGCGGGCACCTCAGTACCGGGTGACGGCGAGCGGTCCCTCCCCGGTCCCGATCGCGATGTGCGGGCGGCGGCGCGGATCGGCCCAGCGCAGGACCGCGCGCATCGCCCGCTCCGGCACGGACACGCAACCGGCCGTCGCCCCCTTGCCGTTGACGTGCAGGAAGATGCCCGCGCCGCGGCCGTGCACCGGCTGCTCGTAGTTGAAGCCGATGACCAGAGCGTGCGCGTACTGCTTCTCGTACGTGACCAGGTGCTCCGCCTCGCCGGGCGCGCAGTCGGCGGGCAGCGGCTCGGTCCACCGGTTGTACGCGGCCGACGCGTTGTCCTGGCACCACCAGGAATCGGGGGTCACCCGCCGGTAGCGGAACCCCGTCCCGGCCGGCGCGCGGCGGATCCCGAAGGCGTAGGGGAGCTCGTACAGACCCGTCGGCGTCGTGTTCGTGCCCTGGGTGCGGGTCGCGCCCTCGGTCAGGCCGTTCGCGCCGAAGCGCGCCTCGGCGCTGCCGGCCTCGTACCAGTGCCCCGCCCGGCGGTCCCACCAGGTCAGCCGCCCGGTGGTGGATCCGGGTGCGGGAGCCACGGCGGTGATGAGCTGGCTGCCGCCGCCGGTGTCGGCGAGGCGGGCGGGCAGCGGCGCGGACTGGTACGGGCCCTGCGCGAGCAGGCTGGTGACGATCAGTGAGCCGGTGGCGAGAGCGGTACGCAGCACATGTCAGACGGTACGGGGCGGAAGGGGCAGCGGCAGCGCAGGCAGGCCGTCGACACTCGATCCGATGAACTCCTTCTTCTCGCAGTAGGCGCCGAACTCCTCGTCCGTCTTGCGGCCGAAGTACTCCGCGTGGAGGGTGCGCTCGCCCTGGTACTCCATGAACGGGACGGCGTACCCGCACACATCGGCGATCCTGCGGGCGTGCACGACGATGATCGCCCGCGCCGAGGGCCCGTCGGCCGCCCCGAACAGGCCGATCAGCTCACCCCAGCGGGGGTCGTCGCGGAAGACGGCCTCGCCCTCGCCGTGGATGCGCACGATGTTGGGCGGGCCGCTGAACGCGCACCACATCAGTGTGATCCGGCCGTTCTCGCGGACGTGGGCGATGGTCTCGGCGCCGCTGCCGCCGAAGTCGAGGTAGGCGAGGGTCTGCTCGTCGATGACGACGAGCGTTCCGGCGCGCCCCTTGGGGGACAGGTTGACGTGGCCGTCCCCGGCGAGCGGGGCGGTGGCGGTGAAGAAGACCGGCTGCTCCTCGATGAACGTGCGGAGTCGGCCGTCTATGCGTTCGTAGAGCTTTCCCATACGGATGATTATCCGATCGACCTGGATGTCGCGCGGTCAATTCCGGGCTGTGAGCGCATCCGCTCCATGACGTGCTCGCTGACCCCGCCGCGGGCGTGCAGTACCCGGTGGGCGGCCCGGCGGGTGTGCGCGGGGCGGTCGGGGCCGATCCGCTCCAGCAGCCAGTCGGCGGGCAGCCGGGCCGCGACCTCGGCCAGGCTGACGGAGGCCTCCCGGGCGACCGAGGGCGACGGGTCGTCGAGCAGCGGCCGCAGCAGGTCCACGTCGGTGGTGTCCAGCGCGCGCAGCGCGGCGACCGCCGCCGCCCGCACCACTCCCGCGGGGTGCTCCAGCAGCCCGCGCAGGAGCGGCGCGTCCGCCCGCCCGGCGCACTCGGCGAAACCGGTGACGGCGTACGCGGTCACCCCGGCCGGGTCCTCGACGAGGGCGCGGCAGAGGGCGTACGGGTCGCCGCCGTCCTGCCTGACCAGCCAGCGCGCGCAGGCGCGGACCAGCCCGGAGCGGTCGGCCAGGTGGTCGGACGCCTCGGCGCAGCGCCCGGCCCGCCGCAGGGCGGTGACCCCGCCGGCCCGCACCGTGGGGAGGTGCCCGCGCAGGAGGGCGTCGATCGCCTCGTCGTCGGGCCCGTCGGCGGCCAGCGCGGCCAGCGCCGCGTCGGCCCACAGCCGAGCCGTCGCGGGATCCTGTTCCCGGGCCGCCCGCCGGGCCAGCTCGCGCACGCCGAACAGCCCGGCGCCGAGCGTGATGCGGGTGGCGAAGCGGCGGGTCGGCAGGTCCCCGCTGCGCCGCAGCCAGCCGAGCACGGTGTCGGGCCGCTCGCCGGTCATCGTGCGCGCGTCCCGGGCCGGCCGCCACCACTGCCCGGGGCGCGCGGGGCGCCACCAGGGGGCGAGGACCGGGTCCTCGGCGCCGAGGACCTCCTCGAACAGGTCGCGCGCCCAGCGGCCCTGCTCGCGCCGGGCCAGGCGCAGGACGAGCGGGGTGAGGTCGATCAGTGTTCGCGCGGGGTCGGCGGCAAGCGCCCCGGCGAGCACCTGACGGGCCCGCTCGCGCACCGCCGGCGCCCAGTCGGCGCAGCGGATCGCGACGAGCGGGAGCGGCGGCTTCGGTGCCAGGAGCGCCGCCTCCCGGATCCGCCCGTCGGGGTGGCACAGGCGCACCTCGATCCGGTCGGCGGCGCGGGGCCCCGGGTACCAGGGGGAGTGTCCGCGCCGGATCTCCGTGTCGAAGGCCATCCAGGAGACCGGCAGGCCGGGACGGCGGACACCGCCGATCCCGAGGCGTCCGCCGCTCAGCAGGGCCGCCGCCGCGGCCCGGCCCTCCTCGGTCTGCCGCTGCAGTTCGACTCCCATGTGCCCTCCCCGTGTGGCGCAGACCGCCGATCGTAGGCCCTCGCCCGCGGGGGTGCTCCTGGACAGGGGCGCTGGTCAGCGGGGCGCAACCACGGTCGATTGACGAAACATACGGAGCAGTGCATAGTTATGCCTGTAGTTGGATGCACGTAAGGAGAAGCCCGTGACCGAGCGCGTCGTACTCGCCTACTCAGGCGGACTGGACACCTCCGTCGCCATCGGCTGGATCGCCGAGGAGACGGGCGCAGAGGTCATCGCCGTTGCCGTGGACGTCGGCCAGGGCGGCGAGGACCTGGACGTCATCCGCAAGCGCGCCCTCGCCTGCGGTGCCGTCGAGGCCGAGGTCGCGGACGCCAAGGACGAGTTCGCCGACGGGTACTGCCTCCCGGCGATCAAGGCCAACGCCCTCTACATGGACCGGTACCCGCTGGTCTCGGCGCTCTCCCGGCCGGTCATCGTCAAGCACCTGGTCGCCGCCGCGAAGAAGCACGGCGCCGGCATCGTCGCCCACGGCTGCACCGGCAAGGGCAACGACCAGGTCCGCTTCGAGGCCGGCATCCAGACCCTCGGCCCCGATCTGAAGTGCATAGCCCCGGTCCGCGACTACGCCATGACCCGGGACAAGGCCATCGCCTTCTGCGAGGGCAAGAACCTCCCGATCGCGACCACCAGGAAGTCCCCGTACTCCATCGACCAGAACGTCTTCGGGCGCGCCGTCGAGACGGGCTTCCTGGAGGACATCTGGAACGCGCCGGTCGAGGACGTCTACGAGTACACCGCCGATCCCGCCGAGCCGCGCGGGGCCGACGAGGTCGTCATCTCCTTCAAGGAGGGCGTCCCCGTCGCCATCGACGGCGGGCCCGTCACCGTGCTCCAGGCTATCCAGCAGCTCAACGCCCGGGCCGGAGCCCAGGGCATCGGCCGGATCGACATGGTCGAGGACCGCCTCGTCGGCATCAAGTCCCGCGAGGTGTACGAGGCCCCCGGCGCGATCGCGCTGATCACCGCGCACCAGGAGCTGGAGAACGTCACCGTCGAGCGCGAACTGGCCCGCTACAAGCGGCAGGTCGAGCAGCGCTGGGGCGAGCTGGTCTACGACGGCCTGTGGTTCTCCCCGCTCAAGCGGGCTCTGGACGGGTTCATCAACGAGGCGAACCAGCACGTCACCGGTGACATCAGGATGACCCTGCACGGCGGCCGCGCCGTGGTCACCGGCCGCAAGTCGGACGCCTCGCTGTACGACTTCAACCTGGCGACCTACGACTCGGGCGACACCTTCGACCAGTCCAAGGCCCAGGGCTTCATCGAGATCTTCGGTCTCTCGTCGAAGATCGCGGCGCGCCGCGACCTGGCCTGAGCCCGACTCGTTACGCAGTACGAAGTCGGCCTCCCCGTAACCTCCGCGACGGGGAGGCCGACGCACATCCACGCACGCATTCTTGAGGAGCAGCAGCTGTGAGCAGCAACAACGGTGGTGACGTCCGGCTCTGGGGCGGCCGGTTCGCCGACGGCCCCGCCGAGGCCCTCGCGAAGCTGTCCGCGTCGGTCCACTTCGACTGGCGCCTCGCGCCGTACGACATCGCCGGATCCCGTGCCCACGCCCGCGTGCTCGCCAAGGCGGGCCTGCTCACGGCGGACGAGCTCGACCGCATGATCGCAGGGCTGGACCGGCTGGAGGCCGATGTCGCCGACGGCTCCTTCACCGGGACCATCGCCGACGAGGACGTGCACACCGCCCTGGAACGGGGCCTACTGGAGCGGCTCGGCGCCGACCTCGGCGGCAAGCTGCGCGCCGGCCGGTCCCGCAACGACCAGGTGGCCACCCTGTTCCGGATGTACCTGCGCGACCACGCCCGGATCGTCGGCGCCCTGATCGCGGACCTCCAGGACGCGCTGGTCGGCCTCGCCGAGACGCACCACGACGTGGCCATGCCGGGCCGGACCCACCTCCAGCACGCGCAGCCGGTCCTCTTCGCCCACCACGTACTGGCCCACGTGCAGTCGCTGGCGCGGGACGCGGAGCGGCTGCGGCAGTGGGACACCCGGACCGCGGTCTCCCCGTACGGCTCGGGTGCGCTGGCCGGCTCCTCGCTGGGGCTGGACCCGGAGGCGGTCGCCGCCGACCTGGGCTTCGAGCGGGGCTCGGTCGGCAACTCGATCGACGGCACGGCCTCGCGCGACTTCGTCGCCGAGTTCGCCTTCATCACGGCGATGATCGGGATCAACCTGTCCCGGATCGCGGAGGAGATCATCATCTGGAACACGAAGGAGTTCTCCTTCGTGACCCTGCACGACGCCTTCTCGACCGGGTCGTCGATCATGCCGCAGAAGAAGAACCCGGACATCGCGGAGCTGGCGCGCGGCAAGTCGGGCCGGCTCATCGGCAACCTGACGGGCCTCCTCGCCACGCTGAAGGCGCTGCCGCTGGCCTACAACCGGGATCTCCAGGAGGACAAGGAGCCGGTCTTCGACTCCTGCGACACCCTCGAGGTCCTGCTCCCGGCCTTCACCGGCATGATGGCCACCCTCACGGTCAACCGGGAGCGGATGGAGGAGCTGGCCCCGGCCGGCTTCTCCCTCGCCACGGACATCGCCGAGTGGCTGGTCAAGCAGGGCGTGCCGTTCCGCGTCGCGCACGAGGTGGCCGGCGAGTGCGTCAAGGAGTGCGAGGCGCTCGGGATCGAGCTGGACGAGCTCACGGACGAGCAGTTCGCGAAGATCTCGGAGCACCTGACCCCGCAGGTCCGTACGGTCCTCAACGTGCCGGGCGCCCTCGCCTCCCGCAACGGCCGCGGCGGCACCGCCCCCTCGGCGGTCGCGAAGCAGCTCGCGGAGCTGAAGGCGGACCTGGTCATCCAGCACGCCTGGGCCACGCACAAGCAGTAGCCGCACGGCTCTGCCCCTTTGCCCCGCGGCCCTGCGGCCCGCACGCCCGTCGCCCCCAGGGGCCGGGCCCTGCACCCCCGCACGCCGTGGCATGCCCGCAGGGGCGGCCGGAGCCCGGCTCCGGCCGCCCCTGCGTCGTACCCGCTCAGCGCACCGGGTGCTCCGGTTCGTAGTTGGTCAGCACACAGCCGTCGACCTGGGACTTCTCCAGCCGGTACCCGGCCGGGGCGGAGAAGCCCGGCACGCAGTTCACGTAGAGGAACTGCAGCTGGTACAGGCCGAACCGGGCCTCCGGATTGTTGGTCTCCACCGCGACGTTCTCGCCGACCAGCAGCAGGCTCGCGGTGGCCCGCAGCTTTCCGTCGTCCTTCAGGTCGGCCAGCTGGGCGGCCTTCGCCTTGGTCTGGAGCTTCTTCATGTCCCCGACGGTGTCGAGCCAGCTCAGGTTGACGGCGCGCTGCGCCCCCGCCGGCTGACCGCACAGGGCACGGCCCGTGATCCCCCAGTCCAGCGCGTTCCCCTTCACCACGGGCTGGTAGTCGATGGACTCGATGGCCACCGCCTCGGGGTCCGTGGAGAAGTGCTTCTCACAGTCCTTCAGGCTGCTGCCCACGAGCTTGCGCAGTTCGGCGATGCCGCCCGCGCGGGCGAGCCCGAGGCTGCCGGTCTTCGGCTGGCCGGGCTTCTCGGTGCCGCCCGCCGCCGGGTCCTGCGGGGTCTCGAAGTTCGGACTGCCCGAGCCGTCCTCGGTGGCGAAGAAGTCGGTGAGGCCGCAGCCCTCCACCAGCGGCTTGCGGTACTCGTACCCCTCGGGCGTGCGGCCGCCCGGGTTGCAGACCAGGACGCGCAGGTCCGAGCGGACCAGGGCCAGGGCGGTCTTCGACCGGGTGGGGAAGGCGACGAAGCCCTCGCCGACGAGGACGTTGCTGAAGAGCCCGTAGGATCCTTCGCCCCCGGCGATCCGGTCCATGACGTACTTCTTGTAGCCCGCCTGGAACTCCTTCATGTCCTTCGGGACGGCGATGGTGATGTCGCCCTTCTCGGGCTTGTCGCTGCAGACGCCGACCTCGGTGACCGACCACTGGCCGACCTTGGGGAAGTCGCCGCTCGGCACCCTCGGGTCGTCGGGCTTCGCGCTCAGGTCCTCGCACGAGGTGAACCGGCGCATGTACCGCTGCGCCTCGGCGAGGGGGCCTTCGGTGGTGGCTGCCGCACTGGCGGTCGCCGCGGGCGCCGTGGGCGGGGCGGCGTCTGCGCCCCCCTCGCACGCGGAGAGGGTGGCGAGGCAGGCGAGGGCGGCAGTCGTGGCGAGGATCCGCCGGATCCGCTGGATGTGCATGAGTCGCTTTCGTCGGAACTGCTGGTCGTGGTCAGGGGTGGCATGATCATGCTAATTGCCCCTGGGGATGCGCCCGTTACGCCGCCCAGCGCGCCAGCGCGTCGAAGTCCGGCCGGGTCAGGCCGATCTGCTCGTCGACGCGCATCAGCAGCGCCCGCGCCGGGTGGCGCTGGTCCACGTACTCCCGGTCCAGCTCGGTGATGTCGTCGTCGATCCACGCGAACTCCCGCGCGCCCGCGTACTCCAGGACGTACTGCGTCTTCCAGAAGGTGCCGCGCGGGGCCCGCCCGTGCATCTGCGGCCAGTCGATGTACGGGAGCCTCGGCAGGCCCAGGTGCGGGCCTATCCAGTCGTTCGCCTCGTCCTTCCAGGTGGTCGCCCAGACCAGCTCGTACGCGTGCGCCAGCGCGAGCAGCTCCGCGCCGTGGTCCGGATTCAGCCAAACCCGGAGCGGGCGCCGGCTCTCGGCCGGCGTCCAGCCGCTCGGGCGCATCCGGTGGGTGGAGTACCCCTCCGGGCGGCGCTGGGCCCGGGCCGCGTAGGGGTTCAGCGGGCCGTCCACGTCGATCAGCAGCAGCGGCTTCATGGGGTGAGGATTCCTCTCCGGCCGCCCTGCGGCGGCTCGTTTTTGCCCCGCGTGAGACATCTACGTCTCATTCGGGGTATGCTTGTCTCATGGCCATGGATCGTGACCAGGTGCTCCGCGACGCCGCAGCCCTGCTCTCCCGCAAATCGACCGCCACGATGGACGAGATCGCCCGCGCCGCAGGCATCGGGCGCGCGACCCTCCACCGGCACTTCGCCGGGCGCGACGCCCTCGTACGGGCCCTCGAAGAACTCGGCATCCGCCAGTTCGAGACGGCCTTCGACAACGCCCGCCTCGACGAGGGCACGGCGGTCGAGGCCCTGCGCCGACTCGTCGGCGAGGCCGAGCGCGACGCCCAGCTGCTGGCCTTCCTCGTCACCGAGAACCAGCTCTTCGAGGGCGACCAGATCAACGAGGGATGGGCCCGGCTCGACGCGCGCGTCAGCGCGCTCTTCCGGCGCGGCCAGGAGGAGGGCGACATCCGGATCGACCTGAGCCCCGCCTGGCTCACCGAGGCCCTCTACGGCCTCATCGGCACCTGCGCCTGGGCCGTCATGGACGGCCGGGTCGCCGCGAAGGACTTCCAGTACATGATCATCGAGCTGCTGCTCGGTGGCGCACGACGGAGCGTGGAGAAATGAGCCGCACAGAACAGCTGACGCACGGGCAGGGGACGGAGGCGAGCGGAGCCAAGGGGAGCAGGGGGCGCTGGCTGGCGCTCTCCGTGCTCGTCCTGGCCGTCCTGCTGGTCGCGGTGGACGCCACCGTACTCGGTCTCGCCACACCCTCCCTCAGCGAAGACCTCAAGCCGTCCGGCACCCAGCTGCTGTGGATCGGCGACATCTACTCGTTCGTCATCGCCGGCCTGCTCGTCTCCATGGGCTCCCTCGGCGACCGCATCGGCCGCAAGAAGCTGCTCCTGGCCGGAGCCACCGCCTTCGGCGCCGTCTCCGTCCTGAACGCCTACGCCACCAGCCCCGAGATGATGATCGTCGCCCGGGCCCTGCTCGGCGTGGCCGGCGCGACGCTGATGCCCTCGACCCTCGCGCTGATCCGGAACATATTCCACGACCCCAAGGAGCGCAGCCTCGCCATCGGCATCTGGGGCGCCACCGCCTCGGCCGGCGCGGCCATCGGGCCCGTCGTCGGCGGAGCCCTGCTCCAGCACTTCTGGTGGGGCTCGGTCTTCCTCATCAACCTGCCCGTGATGATCGCCCTGGTCCTCGTCGGCAGCAGGCTGCTGCCCGAGTCCAAGAACCCGGTCGCCGGACCGTGGGACCTGCTCAGCGTCGCCCTCTCGCTCGTCGGGGTCATCGGCGTCGTCTACGCGGTCAAGGAAGTCGCGACCCACGGCGTGACCTGGGGCGTCGCGGTCTCCGCCGGCCTCGGCGCCGCGTGCCTGTACACCTTCGTCCGCCGCCAGTTCGGCCTGCCGTCGCCGCTCCTCGACATGCGGCTCTTCAAGCACCGCGGCTTCTCCGGAGCGGTCCTCGCCGACCTGCTGACCGTCTTCGGTCTCTCCGGCCTCGTCTTCTTCCTCTCCCAGTTCCTCCAGCTCGTCCAGGGCCGCGACCCGCTGGAGGCGGGCCTGGCCGAACTGCCCGCCGCCATCGGTGCGGTGGTCACCGGCCTGATCGCCGGCCGCTACGCCCGCCGGTACTCGGTACGGTCGATCGTCACCGGCGGCCTCGCGGCCATCGGGCTCGCGCTCGGCGCGCTCACCCTGATCCACAAGGAGAGCGGCTACCCGCTGCTCGGCGCGGCGCTGCTCGTCGTCGGCCTCGGCGCCGGCTTCTCCTTCACCGTCACCGCCGACGTCATCCTCTCCAGCGTCCCCAAGGAGCAGGCCGGTTCGGCCTCGGCGGTCTCCGAGACCGCGTACGAACTCGGCGCGGCCCTCGGCATCGCCCTGCTCGGTTCCATCGTCACCGGCGTCTACCAGGGCTTCACCGCCCCGGCCTCGGTCCCCGCACCGGTCGCCGACGCCGCGCACGAATCGCTGGGCGGCGCCGTCGAAGCCGCGAAGGCCGTGGACCCGGCGACCGCGCAGACCATGGTCGCCGCGGCCCAGGACGCCTTCGTGGACGGCCTGCGGTTCGCCTCCGGCGTCGGCGCGGCCGTGCTGCTGGCAACCGCGGTCGCGGCCTGGTTCCTGCTCAAGGGGCAGAAGCTCCAGGACGGCATCGCGCACTGACGTACCGCCAGAGGTGGCTGTCCCGAACTCAGTTGACACCGTGTCGCCGTGCGGGACACCATCCCGGCGATGGAGATCACCGAACTGACCCCCGCTGAGCGCCGCGTATGGGAAGCCTTCCCGCGCGGCGACGGCGTCGACTTCCGGGAAGGCCCCGACGAGGATCCGGCCGACGGAGCCTCGTGGGGGCCGGAGCGCACGGTGCGCGCCGAGGTGCTCATGGCGCTGCTGCTGAGCGGACCCACCGAGTCCGGCCAGGTCGCCGGACTCAAGATCAAGGGCGCCAGGATCACCGGGAAGCTGGACCTCAGGTACGCCGTGATCGACGCCCCGATGCGGATGCGCGGTTGCTGGTTCGAACGCAAGCCCGGGCTCTACGGGGCGAGGTTGCGCGCACTCGTCCTGACCGATTCGGACCTGCCCGGCCTGACCGCGGCCACCGTCCGCGTCGATGTCGTGCTGCGGCTGTCCTGCTGCCGGATCAGGGGCCCGGTGCGCCTCGCGGGGGCTCAGATATCCGGCGGTCTCTTCCTCCAGGACGCCGTGATCGGCCCGGTCGAGGGCGACCTGGCCGGCGAAGCGGCGCTCCAGCTCAACCACGCCACCATCGGCACCGACATCATCGCGTTCGGGCTGACCGTACACGGCCAGACGCGCGTCAACGGTGCGGTCGTCGGAGGCCAGATCAACCTCGACGAGGCTCGTCTCCACATGCCCGGCGGCACCGCCCTGCACGCCGAGACCCTGTCCGTCGGCACCGACCTGCGGGCGATGCGCGCGGAGCTGCTCGGCCGGGTCAACCTCACCGGATCGCGCATACCGGGCCAGCTGAACTTCGCGTACGCCCGGTTCGTCAATCCCGGGGGCGTGGCCCTGCGGGCCAGCAGCTGCACCGTCGGCGAGGTCTGGCTGCGGGGGTGCGACACCATCCAGGGCACGGTCAACCTGCGCCGTTCCCAGTTCGACCTGCTGCACATCGAACCGGGTACCTGGCCGGGTACGGTGCGCCTGGCCGGGCTGAGCTACCGGGCGATGAGCCCGCACCTCCCGGCGGAGCAGCGGCTGCCCGCCCTGGAGCGCGAGGAGTCGGGCTACCTGCCGTACACCTACGAACAGCTCGCCGCCGCCTACCGTACGGCCGGAGACGAGGCGGGAGCCCGGACCGTCCAGCTGGCCAAGCTGCGCCGGCACCGCCGCACGCTGCCCCGGCCCGCCCGGTTGTGGGGGCAGCTCCAGGACGTCACCGTCGGGTACGGCTTCCGTCCGCTGCGGGCGGTCGGCTGGCTGCTGGCCCTGCTGCTGACCGGGGCGGTCGCCTACGGGATCGATCCGCCGCGGCCCCTGAAGGCCGGCGAGGCTCCGGACTTCAACGCGGTGTTCTACACGATCGACCTGCTCGTGCCGATCATCAGCTTCGGACAGGAGTCCGCGTACGCGCCGAGCGGCTGGTACCAGTGGCTCTCGTACGTGCTGATCGTGACCGGCTGGATCCTCGCCACGACGACCGCGGCGGGCGTCAGCCGGTCACTCCAGCGGCAATAAGGGCTAGGCGGCCTTCGCCTTGGTGGCGTACATGTCCACGTACTCCTGGCCCGAAAGCCGCATGACCTCCGCCATCACCGAGTCGGTGACGGCGCGCAGCACGTAGCGGTCGCGGTCCATGCCCTCGTAGCGGGAGAACTCCATCGGCTCGCCGAAGCGGACGGTGACCCGCCCCGGGCGCGGCATGCCCTTGCCGCCCGGCTGGAGCTTGTCGGTGCCGATCATCGCGAAGGGGACCACGGGGGCGCCGGTCATCAGCGTCAGGCGGGCGATGCCGGTACGGCCGCGGTAGAGGCGGCCGTCGGGGGAGCGGGTGCCCTCCGGGTAGATCCCGAAGATCTTGCCCTCTTCGAGGATGCGGCGGCCGGTCATCAGGGCGGCGACGCCGCCGTTGGCGCCGTCACGGTCGACCGGGATCATGCCGGACCCGGTGAAGAACCAGGCCATGGCGCGGCCCTTGATGCCCTTGCCCGTCACGTACTCGTCCTTGCCGATGAAGTGGACCGTACGGTCGCACAACAGCGGAAGGATCATGGAGTCGATGAAGGTGAGGTGGTTGCCCGCCAGGATCACCGGACCGGTGCCCGGGATGTTCTCGATGCCCTCCACACGGGTGCGGAACATCATGCGCATGACCGGTCCGACAGTGGCTTTGATGAGCGATGTACGGAACAACGTGAGCCCTCCGGCATCGAAACGCGATTTTCGCACCACACGGGGGTAGTGCAGGTGAGGACGATACTCGCGGGTCAGCTCCGAGTGCACATCGGGTTCACGAGGTGGATACGCAGTGTTGACGCACGTTTCCGCCATGTTCCCCGCAGGCCCACCCCCGCGCCACCGGCTGCTGCCTACGATCGGCACGCCGAACCGGGCCGCTCGGACCCGCAGAATCCGGGTACCGCCGGGCCCTCTCAGACGACTGGAGTGGGATTCATGACGCAGGGTGGGGCAGCACGGCGCACGGTCCTGGGGGCGGCCGTCCTGGCAGCGGGCGGCGGCATGGCCGGGCTCTCGGCGGGATCCGCCTCGGCGGCGACGGCACCGGCAGCGCGGGCCGCGGACGCGGCAGGGACGGCGGAGGCGGCGTACGCCGCCGACGTGCGGCACGGCGGCGGCTACCGGGACCTCCCCGTCCCGCTGGTCATCGGCCACCGCGGGGCCAGCGGCTACCGGCCCGAGCACACCCTCGGCTCGTACCAGCTCGCCCTCGACCTGGGCGCGGACGTCGTCGAGCAGGACCTGGTGCCCACCAAGGACGGCCACCTCGTGTGCCGCCACGAGAACGAGATCGGCGGCACCACCGACGTCGCCGACCACCCCGAGTTTGCCTCCCGGCGTACGACCAAGTCGGTCGACGGGGTCGCGGTCACCGGCTGGTTCACCGAGGACTTCACCCTCGCCGAGCTGAAGACCCTGCGGGCGAAGGAACGTATCCCCGCCGTCCGCCAGCGCAACACGCTCTACGACGGCCGGTGGGACGTGCCCACCTTCGAAGAGGTGCTGCGCTGGGCCGAACGCGAGGGCAAGCGGCGCGGCAAGCGCGTCTGGCTGCACGTCGAGACCAAGCACCCCACGTACTTCCGGTCGCTGGGCCTCGGCCTCGAAGAGCCCCTCGCCAAGCTGCTGCGCCGCTACGGCCGCGACGGGCTGGGCGCCCCGCTGTTCCTCCAGTCGTTCGAGCCCTCCAGCATCCAGCGGCTCTCCCGGCTGGTCTCCGCGCCGCGCGTGGTCCTGCTGTCCGCCGCCGGCACCCGGCCCTGGGACTTCGAACAGGCCAAGGACCCGCGGACGGTGTCGGACCTGGTCAAGCCCGAGGGCCTGAAGTGGATCGCCGGATTCGCCCAGGGCATCGGCCCCACGATGGACCTGATCCTCCCGCGCGACGCGGCGGGCAAGCTCGGCGCCCCGACCACGCTGGTCAAGGACGCCCACGCCCGGGGGCTGGTGCTGCACCCCTACACCGCGCGCAACGAGAACACCTTCCTGCCGGCCGAATACCGCAAGGGCACCGACCCGAACGCGTACGGGGACGCCTTCGGCGCCTTCAAGACGTACTTCGAGCAGGGCATCGACGGCATCTTCACGGACAACGCGGACACCGGACTGCTCGCGGCCGAGGCCTTCCGCCCGGGCCGCGGCCGCTGAGGACGCGGGGACGTCTTCCGGCCAACGCCGGGACCCTCGCACCGTCAACAGATAAGCGGAATATCACGTACGGGTGGGCTGTGCCGGGTGGGGAAACCGCCGGGCACGGCCCGCGCGTCCCGCCCGGCATGGACCTGCTGAAGGACTCCGACCTCCTGAACGAACTGGGCCCGCTGCTCTCCGCCGAGGCCGCCGCGGAGGCCCCGGGTGCCGGAGTGGAAGCGGCCGACCTGGAGCAAGCCGTCTGGGTCAGGCTGCTGGAACACGACCCCGCCCCCGCCGAACCGGCCCGCTGGCTGCGCCGCGCGGTGCGGGCCGAAGCCCGGCTCGCCCGGCGCCGCGCCCGCCGCGAGATCCCGTACGGCTGCCGGCCCGGCAGCGCGGGCGCAGAACCCGAAGACGCCCTGCTGCACGGGGAGGAGAACCGGGCCCTCCGATCGGCCGTCGCCCGATTGCCCGGACGGTGTCCGGAGCTGATGGGGGCACTTCTTTCGCCCAGAGACCTCACTTACCGTGAAATCGCAGGAGAGTTGGGTATCTCACAAGGAAGTTTGGGACCCGTGCGTTCCCGTTGCCTGGGATGTCTGCGCAGAATGCTCGCGTCAGAGGTTGCGGCTCCCCGCCTTCGGGGAAGGGAGCGGTAGACCAATGGGCTACCAGGTGAGCGGGAGGCATGCGCACATGGGCATGAGCGTGACCATTTCGGCGGCAGCTGCCGAGGACACTGAGCAGATCCTCAAACTGCAGTACCTGGCGTTCCAGCGTGAGGCCGAGCTGTACGGCAACTACCGCATCCAGCCGCTCACTCAGACCCTGGACTCCCTCAAGGCGGAGCTGGAGTCGGACACGGTGCTCGTGGCCCGGCTCGGCGACGAAGTGGTCGGCACCGTGCGCGGCAGCGTCGACGAGGACGGCACCGGCAAGATCGCCAAGCTCTGCGTCCACCCGCGGCTGCAGGGCCACGGGCTCGGCGCCCGGCTGCTGCGCGCCGTCGAGGAGGCCCTCGCGGGCCGCGCCGAAACCACCCGTTTCCGGCTGCACACCGGCCACAAGAGCGAGTCCAACCTGCGCCTCTACCGCAACGCCGGATACGTCCAGGTCGGCGGCCGCACCGCTTCCGACGGCGTACGCCTGGTCATCCTGGAGAAGGAGGCCACCGACGCGGCCGACTTCGCGGTCAGCGCCTGAACCTCAGCGCTCAGAGCTCAGAGCTCAGCGCTCAGCGCTCAGCGCTCAGCGCTCAGCGCTCAGCGCTCAGAGCTCAGAGCTCAGAGCTCAGCGCTCAGCGCTTGGCGCGCAGCCAGAGCATCCCGGTGATCGGCAGGATCACCGGGATGAACAGGTAGCCCATCCCGAAGTCCGACCAGACGGTCGCGTCCGGGAAGGCCTCGGGGCGCACCAGCGTCCACGTGCCCACGGACAGGACGCCGGCCAGCTCGGCCGCGCAGCAGAACAGCGCCGCCCTGCGGGCCGTCTCCCCGCCGCGCACCAGCGAGTACGTGATGAACGCGTACACCAGGGCCGCCGCGCCGGACAGCGCGTACGCCAGCGGCGCCCGGTCGAACTCGGTGGAGATCTGGTAGGCCGAGCGCGACAGCGCCCCCACCACCATCACCCCGTACAGCCAGACCAGCAGCAGGCCGGGTCCGGAGACCAGTCGCTTGCGTGCGCCCGGAGTGGCGCTCGTCGTGTCAGGCACCGGGGGTCCCCCAGATGTCGTAGAGGCGTACTTCGAGGACGGCGAGGACGAGCGCGCCCGCGGCCACCGTCACCGAACCCCATTTGGTCCGCTCGCTCAGTGAGAGCAGCCCGGCGGCCGGGACCGCCGCGAAGGCGCCCACCAGGTAGGCCACGAAGATCACCGCGCCCTCGTCGGGCTCGCCGCCCTGCGCGAGCTTCACCACGCCGACCACCAGCTGGGCCAGGGCCAGCAGGGTCACCACGCCCATGCCGATGAAGTGCCAGTCCTTGGTGGGCTGGTCCCGCAGGGCGGCGAAGCCGCACCAGGCGGCGAGGGCGAGTGCGGCCGCGCCGAGGGCGACCGTCAGGGCGTCGAGCATGCAGCGAGGGTATTACGGGCCGAAACACCCGGTGCGCGCACCCCTGGGCGCGGGCTCTCGGCGGCGGGCGGGAACCGGCATGCGGACCGTGGCCTTGACCACAGAGCACCCCGCCGCGGAGCTCGGCGCGGACGGGCTCGTACGGCCGCGCTCGGCCGCGCTCGGCCGTGTCCGTGCAGGTCGGTGACGGGGGTGTCATGGTGTCGGCGCACGGTCGGGACTGCCCGATCCTGTCCGGCATGCGGCCGGATTCCGTCCGCTATCCGGACAGCTTTGATCGGTGGCGGGATACGTCTGCTTTACTTGGGCCCATGACCACGACGAGCAGCCGCACCCTTGCGACCGAGGCGACGATGACGCCCGGTGCTCGTTGTATGTGTCGAATGTGCGCCTTCTGAGGGCCCCTCTCCTGCGTCTCGCGCCCCGAAGCGAGATTCGGCCGAGCCCGTCCACACACCACGGACCGCTCCTGCCCCGCGCACGCGTCGACGCCGACTTTTTGTGACGGTTCGACCCGTATCGCGTCCCCAGATGTTTGCCCCGTGCCGGCACCCCGCTGCGCCGCGCACTCGACAGCGACGGAATTCCTGTGATCACCACATCGGGCCTCACGAAGGTCTACCAGTCCCGTGGCCGCGAGGTCACCGCCCTGGACGGCGTCGATCTGCACGTCCGCGAGGGCGAGGTCTACGGAGTCATCGGCCAGAGCGGCGCCGGCAAGTCCTCCCTGATCCGCTGCGTGAACCTGCTGGAGCGCCCCACCACCGGCACCGTGACCGTCGACGGCGTCGACCTCACCGCGCTCGCCGGCCGCGGCCGCCGCGCCGGCAAGGAGCTCCGCGAGGCCCGCAGCCGCATCGGCATGGTCTTCCAGCACTTCAACCTGCTGTCCTCGCGCACCGTCCAGGGCAACATCGAACTGCCGCTGGAGATCCTCGGCGTCTCCGGCCGCGAGCGCTCCCGCAAGGCCCTCGAACTCCTCGACCTCGTCGGCCTCGCCGACAAGGCCAAGGCCTACCCCGGCCAGCTCTCCGGCGGTCAGAAGCAGCGCGTCGGCATCGCCCGCGCCCTGGCCGGCGACCCCAAGGTGCTCCTGTCCGACGAGGCCACCAGCGCCCTGGACCCCGAGACCACCCGCTCGATCCTCCAGCTGCTGCGCGACCTCAACCAGCAGCTCGGCCTGACCGTCCTGCTCATCACCCACGAGATGGACGTCGTCAAGACCGTCTGCGACTCGGCCGCCCTCATGAAGCGGGGACGGATCATCGAGTCGGGCACCGTCGCCGAACTGCTCGCCACCCCCGGCTCCGAGCTCGCCGGCGAGCTCTTCCCCGTCAGCGGCGCCGCCACCGGCCCCGACCGCACGGTCGTCGACGTCACCTTCCACGGTGACGCCGCCACCCAGCCGGTCATCTCCCAGCTGTCGCGCACGTACAACATCGACATCTCGATCCTCGGCGCCGCGATGGACACCGTCGCCGGCCGCCAGATCGGCCGCATGCGGATCGAGCTGCCCGGCCGCTACGAGGACAACGTCGTGCCCGTCGGCTTCCTGCGCGAGCAGGGCCTTCAGGTCGACGTCGTCGACGATCCCGAAGACGCCGACGCCGAGCTCGCCCAGCTCGTCAAGGATGGTGCCAAGTGACCTGGTCCGAGATGCAGCCCCTGCTCACCCAGGGCACGTACGACACCCTCTACATGGTGCTGTGGTCCACCCTGGTGACGGTCCTCGGCGGACTGCCCATCGGCATCCTCCTCGTCCTCACCGACAAGGGCGGCCTCCTGCAGAACCGGCCGCTCAACAAGGTCCTCGGCGTGATCGTGAACATAGGCCGCTCGCTGCCGTTCATCATCCTGCTGATCGCCCTGATCCCGGTCACCACCGCGGTCGTCGGCACCTTCATCGGCCCCACCGCGATGATCGTCCCGCTGGCCATCGGCGCCATCCCCTTCTTCGCGCGCCTCGTCGAGACGGCCGTCCGCGAGGTGGACCACGGCCTGATCGAGGCCGTCGAGTCCATGGGCGGCGGCGTCCCCACCCTCGTGGGCAAGGTGCTGCTCCCGCAGGCCCTGCCCTCGCTGGTCGCGGCCGTGACCACCACCCTGATCACCCTGATCGGGTACTCCGCCATGGCCGGCGCGGTCGGCGGCGAAGGCCTCGGCTCCAAGGCCATCACCTACGGCTTCCAGCGCTTCGAGACCGGCTTCATGCTCGCCACCGTCGTGGTCCTGATCGCCATCGTCACGGTGATCCAGCTGATCGGCGACGGCGCGGTACGCCTCCTCGCCCGCCGCGGCCGGACCGCCTGAACCGGGCCCACGGCCCCCGAACCTCCCCTCCCCGAAAGCCCGCACTTGTCGTGCTTGGGCCTCCATCCGGAAAAAGCAAGAAAGGCACTCTTCGTGCGTAAGAACATCAAGGTCACCGCCTTCGCCGCCGCCTCCGCTGCGCTCGCCCTCGGCCTCACCGCCTGCGGCAGCTCCTCGGACCCGTCCTCCACCAAGGCCGACGGCGGCAAGGTCGACGAGAGCAAGCCGCTCGTCATCGCGGCCTCCCCGAGCCCGCACGCCGACGTCCTGAACTTCGTCAAGGACAAGCTGGCGGCCAAGGAGGGCCTCAAGCTGGAGGTGAAGGAGTTCACGGACTACGTGCTCCCCAACACCGCCACCGAGCAGGGCCAGGTCGACGGCAACTACTTCCAGCACAAGCCGTACCTCGACGACTTCAACAAGAAGAACGGCACGCACATCGTGCCCGTCGTGAACGTGCACCTGGAGCCCCTCGGCCTCTACTCCAAGAAGGTCAAGGCCCTCGCCGACATCAAGGCCGGCCAGACCATCGCCGTCCCCAACGACACCACCAACGAGGGCCGCGCGCTCCAACTGCTCGCCGCGAACAACCTGATCACCCTCAAGGAAGGCGTCGGCACCGGCGCCAAGCTGTCCGACATCACCGACAAGAAGGGCCTGGAGTTCAAGGAGCTGGAGGCCGCCACGGTCCCGCGCGCCCTGAACGACGTGGACGCCGCGGTCATCAACGGCAACTACGCCCTGGAGTCCAAGCTCTCGCCCGCCAAGGACGCGCTCGTCCTGGAGAAGGCCGAGGGCAACCCGTACGCCAACTTCCTCGCGGTGAAGGCCGGCAACGAGAAGGACCCGCGGATCGAGAAGCTCGCCAAGCTCCTCAACTCCGACGAGGTCAAGAAGTTCATCGAGGACAAGTACCAGGGCTCGGTCGTCCCGGCCTTCGGCGCCCCGAAGTCCTGACCCCGAACCGCTGATCGGCCCCGTACGCCCCACGGGTGTGCGGGGCCGAGCGCTGCCCGCTTCCGGGCAACCCGCCCGCCACATCACACCGCCGATGCTGCATGCTGTGCCTACGGCCCGCACAAAGGTCCAGCAACGGCATGGAGCTGCGCATGACTACCACCTTCCCGGACGTCACCATCAGCACGGACCGGCTGGTGCTGCGCCCCTTCGACGGGGAGGACGTCACCGCGCTCGCCGAGATGATGAACGACGAGCACATCACCGCCTGGACCTCCGTACCGCACCCCTACACCCACGCCGACGCCCACGCCTGGGCCACCCGGCAGTCCCACGCGGAGCGCACCGAGGGCAGAGGCATCGTTTTTGCCGTCGCCGAATTCCTCACCCAGCGCCTCGTCGGCATCGTGCACCTCAAGAACACCAACTGGCGTACCCGCAGCACCGAGGTCGGCTACGTCACCGCCCCCTGGGCCCGCGGCGAGGGCTACGCCAGCGAGTCCGTACTCGCCGTCGCCCAGTGGCTCTTCCACGACCAGGGCTTCGAACGCCTCGAACTGCGCACCGCCGCCGACAACACCGCCTCCCAGCAGGTGGCCCAGAAGATCGGCTGCATCAGCGAAGGCGTCCTGCGCAACGCGTGGATGGTGCGCACCCGGCCCGAAAACGGAACAGACGGATCCTGGGCGGACACCCGCACCGACCTCATCGTCTGGAGCCTGCTCCCCGAGGACATCGACGACATGGCGGAGTCGGACGGCTACAACGGCCACGACGACTACGGGTACGGCCGCGGCGCCCAGGCGGGCGCCGGCGGCTACGCGGTCGGCGCCGACTGGAGCTGACCGGACCGACCTGATGACCAGGTAGTCTCACCGTGCCTGGTGGCCCGCCCGCCGGCCCCTGCCGACGAAGCTTCGCCCGCCCCCACCCCAGGAGACTGACGACGATGGCCGACCGGGTCACGGTGATCGGCTGGGACGGCTCGCCCCTGACCGCGGCCGCCCGGTCCGCGCTCTCCGCCGCCACCCTCGTGGCCGGCGCCGCCCACCACCTCGCCCTTCCCGAGGTACCGCCCACGGCCGAGCGCATCCGGCTGGGCAGCCTCGGCCTCGCCGCCCGCCGCATCGCCGGCCACCGCGGCACCGCCGTCGTCTTCGCCGACGGGGACCCCGGCTTCTTCGGCGCCGTCCGCACCCTGCGCGCCCCGGAGCACGGCCTGGAGGTCGAGGTCGTCCCCGCCGTGTCCGCCGTCGCCGCCGCCTTCGCCCGCGCCGGGATGCCCTGGGACGACGCCCAGGTCGTCGTCGCCCACCCCCGTACGCTGCGCCGCGCCGTCAACGTCTGCCGCGCCCACGGCAAGGTCGCCGTCCTCACCTCGCCCGGAGCCGGCCCCGCCGAACTCGCCCTGCTGCTCGGCGGGGTCCACCGCACCTTCGTCATCTGCGAGGAGCTCGGCACCGGCAAGGAGCAGGTGACCGTCCTGACCTCCGACCGGGTCGCCGACCACAGCTGGCGCGACCCCAACGTCGTCATCGTCATCGGCGGACAGGCCGCCGCCGCCCCCGCCGCGCCCTCCGCCGCGGCCGCCGACCCGGCCTGGCTGCTCGGCCAGAGCGCCGCCCACACCGGCGGACGCGGCTGGGCCCGGCCCCGGCCCGACGAAGGCGAAGGGGAGTCGGCACTGCTGCGCGCCGCCCAGCTCGCCCGCCTCGGCCCGCGCACCGGCGACCTCGTCTGGGACATCGGCACCGGCTCCGGCGCCCTCGCCGTGGAGGCCGCCGCGTTCGGCGCCGCCGTCATCGCGGTCGACGCCGACCCGCGCGCCTGCGAACGCGCAACGGCCGCCGCCCGCAACCGGGGCGTACAGGTCCAGGTCGTCGCCGGGCGCGCACCGCACGTACTGGAGGACCTCCCCGAACCCGATGTCGTCCGCGTCGGCGGCGGGGGAGCCGCGGTCGCCCGGGCCGTGGCCGACCGCCGCCCCGAACGGATCGTCAGCCACGCCTCCACCCGCGACGAGGCGGAGGAGATCGGCCGCGCGCTCACCGAGGGCGGCTACACCGTCGAGTGCGCGCTCCTCCAGTCGGTGGGCCTGGACACGCGCACCTGGAGCGAACAGGACCGTTCCGTCGTCTTCCTCCTGGCAGCCGAACGCCCCGTGAACCGCTAGCGCGGGGGCCGGGGTAGGCTGGCCGATCGTCGTACCGCCCTGGCATCTCCGGGGGTGACGGCACCGCCGGACGCGCGACGTGGCGCAGTCCACAGCACACCGTGCCGGTTATGGCCGCCATGGTGGCTAACGGGCGCGACAATGCTTACGGGTTGTCGTGCGGGGCCTGCGCGCGACGGACACGTCGTACGGCAACCCCGCTCGGGCGCCGGGCGATCGATGACGCACAACCGATGGGCGAGGGGTACGCATGACTGACACCGGCCAGGTACCGGGCGAGGGTCTCCCGGACAACGCGGGCATGGTGGATCAGCAGGGCATTCCCGCTCCGGTCCAGCACCCCGGCCCCGTCCCCGCCCCCGCTCCTGTCCAGGGCGGCTACGCCTTCCAGGACCTCGTGGACAACCCGGCCGAGCCGGAGGACGAGGAACTGCTGCTGATGCCGAGCGGCCAGGGCGCGTGGAGCGACCCGCAGGTCGTCCCGCCGGCGCCGGTCTTCGCGGTCGAGACCTCCTACGGCGACGCGCCCTACGCCGAGTACCCCGAGGCGCCGGCAGCGTACGCCGAGCCCGCCTACCCCGTCGCACCCGCGTTCCCCGACCCCTCCTACGGCGACGCTTCGTACAGCGCGGGCGCGCACGAGGCCGGCGGCCGCGATTCCGGCGCGCTCGACCTCGGCGGCCTCGTGGTCCCGCCGCCCGCCGCCGCCCCGGCGGCTCCGGCCGCGCCCGTGGCCCCGGTGGCGCCCTCCCGCCGGCCGCTGCACATGGGCCCGCCCGTGCCCGAGGCCACCGGCGGAGTCGTACGTTCCCTCGCCGACCGGGGTCCGGCCGCTGCTCCGGCGGCCCCCGCCGTGCACGTGGCGCAGGTCGCCGCTCCCACCGCTCCCGCGGCCGCGCAGGCCGCCGCTCCCGTGGCGCCGATCCCGGTCCAGGTGGCCGGTCCGCCGACCCTGGGCCCCGAGTACCTGGACGTCCCGCGTCCCGAGGCCGCCGCCGTACCGGCCGCGCCGCAGCCGGGCGAGACCCCGCCGCAGGCCGGCGCCCCGTGGACCGCGGAGCCGGCGCCGGTTCCGGTACCGGAGCCGGTGGCAGCGCCCGAGCCCGCCGTCGTACCCGAGCCCGTCATGGCACCGGAGCCCGTCCTGGCACCGGAGCCCGTGATGGCGCCCGTGCCCGCGGAGGCGCCCGAGCCCGTCATGGCACCCGAGGCGCCGGTGGCCGCCGAGGTCCCCGCGGAGTCCCCCGCCGCCCCGCAGGACCCTCAGCCGGAGCCGGTCGCGGTGGTGGAGCCCGAGCCGGCCGCCGTCGCCGTGGCCGTCGTGGAGCCCGCGCCGGAGCCCACGGCCGAGGCGCCCGTCGCCGAGGAGCCCGCCGAAGCCCCGGCGGCGCCCGCCGTGGAGCCGACGCCGGAGCCGGTCGTGGCCGAGGCCGCGCCGCTGGAGGTGCCGGTGGCGGACGTACCGGTGGTGGAAGCGCCGGCCGCCGAGCCGGAGCCGGAGGCCCTGCCCGCGGAAGCGGTGGTCCAGGTCCCCGAGACCCCCGAGGCCGTCGCTCCCGTCTCTCCCGTCTCTCCCGAGGCCCTTGTGGCCCCCATCGCCGTGGAGCCCGTACCGGAGGCGGCCCCGGAGGCCGCGGCCGTGGAGGCCGAAGCCGCTCCCGAGCCCACGCCGGAGCCGGTCGCCGTACCGGAGCCCGAGCCGGACGCCGTCGCCGTACCGGCCGCCGAGCCGGTGGCCGAGGCCGCCAACGAGCCCGAGCCCGAGCCCGAGCCCGAGCCCGAGCCCGGGACCGAGACCGTCGCCCCCCTCGTACCCGCCGTGGAGCCCTCCGCGGGCGAGGCGGCCCCCGCGTACGCCGACGCCGAGCGCGAGGCCGTCCTGCGCGTCATGCGCGAACGCCGCGACATCCGCAACGGCTTCCGCACCGACCCGATCCCCCACGAGGTGCTCCTCCGCGTCCTGGAGGCAGCCCACCACGCGCCCAGCGTGGGCCACTCCCAGCCCTGGGACTTCGTCGTCATCCGGTCGGCCGAGACCCGCCGGACGATGCACGAGCTCGCCCAGCGCCAGCGCGAGGCCTACGCGAAGTCGCTGCCCAAGGGCCGGGCGAAGCAGTTCAAGGAACTCAAGATCGAGGCCATCCTCGACACCCCGGTGAACATCGTCGTCACCGCCGACCCCACCCGCGGCGGCCGCCACACCCTCGGCCGGCACACCCAGCCGCAGATGGCCCCGTACTCCTCGGCCCTCGCCGTCGAGAACCTCTGGCTCGCCGCGCGCGCCGAAGGCCTCGGCGTCGGCTGGGTCAGCTTCTTCGACGAGCGCGAGATGGTCCGCGAGCTCGGCCTGCCCGAGCACCTGGAGGTCGTCGCGTACCTGTGCGTCGGCTACGTCGACGAGTTCCCGGAGGAGCCGGAGCTGGCGCAGGCCGGCTGGTCGCAGCGCCGGCCGCTGGCCTGGGTCGTGCACGAGGAGACGTACGGGCGCCGCGCGCTGCCCGGCGAGGAGCCGCACGACCTGCTCTCGGAGACGGTCGCCAGCATCCGCCCGCTCGACGCGAAGGCGCTGGGCGAGGCGTGGGAGCGCCAGAAGCGCATGACCAAGCCCGCCGGGGCCCTGGGCATGCTCGAAATCATCTCCGCACAGCTGTCCGGCCTCTCCCGGGTCTGCCCGCCGCCGATCCCGGAGCCGGCCGCGGTCGCGATCTTCGCGGGCGACCACGGGGTCCACGCCCAGGGCGTCACCCCGTGGCCCCAGGAGGTCACCACGCAGATGGTGGCCAACTTCCTGGGCGGCGGCGCGGTCTGCAACGCGTTCGCCAACCAGGTGGGCGCCGAGGTCTGCGTGATCGACGTCGGCGTCGCCGGGGACCTCCCCGCGACCCCCGGCCTGCTCCCGCGCAAGGTCCGCCCGGGCACGGCGGACCTCTCCACCGGCCCGGCGATGACCCGCGAGGAAGCGGTCGCGGCCATCGAGGTGGGCATCGAAACGGCCCGCGACCTGGTGGCGGCGGGCAACAAGGCGCTGCTGACGGGCGAGATGGGCATCGCGAACACGACGGTGTCGGCCGCCCTGATCTCGGTCTTCACCGGGGTCGACCCGGCGGAGGTCACCGGCCGCGGCACGGGCATCAACGACGAGACCCACGCCCGCAAGGTCGAGGTCGTACGCCGCGCACTGGAACTCCACCAGCCGGACCCGGCGGACCCGATCGGCGTCCTCGCGGCGATCGGCGGCCTGGAGCACGCGGCGATCGTCGGCATGCTCCTGGGCGGAGCCTCGCTGCGCACCCCCGTGATCCTGGACGGCGTCAGCGCCGGCGCGGCGGCCCTGGTGGCCCGTGCCATCGCCCCGGAATCCCTCTCGGCGTGCATCGCGGGCCACCGCAGCGCGGAGCCGGGCCACGTGGCGGCCCTGAACAAGCTGGGCCTGCGCCCCCTGATCGACCTCGACCTCCGCCTCGGCGAGGGCACGGGCGCGCTGCTGGCCCTCCCGCTGGTCCAGAGCGCGGCCCGCGCGATGCACGAGGTCGCCACCTTCGACTCGGCCGGAGTCACCGAGAAGTAGGCCCGACCGGAACACCCCGCCGCGCGGGGCGGGGGAAACGCCCCGCGCGGCCCGGCCCCGACACCCGGGGCCGGGGGAGCCCGGGGGTGGAGCCCCAGGGGCGACGGCGCGGGCCGTATCGTTGGACCCCGGACAGGGAAAGCGCACGTCACCCCACCCGAACCCAGCCGCTCCAGCGCAGCAGCGGCCCGCAGAAACCGCCCGCCGCACCAGGAGCCGCACCGCTATGGCCGAACACTCCGCCTACCCCGTAGGACTCCGCCTCGCCGGCCGCCGCGTCGTCGTCATCGGCGGCGGCCAGGTCGCCCAGCGCCGGCTGCCCGCGCTCGTCGCGGCCGGCGCCGACGTCCTCCTCGTCTCGCCCTCCGCCACCCCCTCCGTGGACGCCATGGCCGAGACCGGCGAGATCCGCTGGGAGCGCCGCCGCTACCAGGACGGGGACCTGGACGGTGCCTGGTACGCGCTGATCGCGACCCGGGACCGGGCCGCCAACGACGCCGCCTCCGCCGAGGCCGAGGCCCGCCGGGTCTGGTGCGTGCGCGCCGACGACGCCGAGGCGGCCACCGCCTGGACCCCGGCCACCGGCCGCGTCGAGGGGGTCACCGTCGCCGTCCTGAGCGGCAACGACCCCCGCCGCTCCGCCGCCGTCCGCGACGCCGTCGTCGAGGGGCTGCGCGACGGCTCCCTCACCGCGCACCGCACCCGCACCCCCGGTGTCGCCCTCGTCGGCGGCGGCCCCGGCGACCCCGACCTGATCACCGTCCGCGGGCGCCGCCTCCTCGCCGAGGCCGACGTGGTCATCGCCGACCGGCTCGGCCCCCGCGACCTGCTCGACGAACTCCCGCCGCACGTCGAGGTCATCGACGCCGCGAAGATCCCGTACGGCCGCTACATGGCCCAGGAGGCCATCAACAACGCCCTGATCGAGCACGCCAAGGCCGGCAAGGCCGTGGTCCGGCTCAAGGGCGGGGACCCGTACGTCTTCGGCCGCGGCATGGAGGAGCTCCAGGCCCTCGCCGAGGCCGGCATCGCCTGCACCGTCGTCCCCGGCATCTCCAGCTCCATCTCGGTGCCCGGCGCCGTCGGCATCCCGGTCACCCACCGCGGTGTGGCGCACGAGTTCACGGTGGTCAGCGGCCACGTCGGCCCCGACGACCCGCGCTCCCTCGTGGACTGGGCCTCCCTCGCCAAGCTCACCGGCACCCTGGTGATCCTGATGGGCGTGGACAAGATCGGTCTGATCGCCGAGGCCCTCGTCCGCCACGGCCGGCCCGCCGGCACCCCGGTCGCGGTCGTGCAGGAGGGCACCACGGCCTCCCAGCGCCGTGTGGACGCCACCCTCGCCACCGTCGGCGAGACCGTACGCGCGGAGGAGATCCGTCCGCCCGCGGTCATCGTGATCGGCGAGGTCGTCAACGTCGCGGCTCCCGCCGCCCCCACCGCCTGAAGCACCCACGCCCCGCACGGCCGTTGGCACCACACCCCGGACAAGGCAGTATCACCCTGTGGCTGATCTCATCACCGTCGAAGACCCCGACGACCCCCGCCTGCGCGACTACACGGGCCTGACCGACGTCGAACTCCGGCGCCGGCGCGAGCCCGCGGAGGGCCTGTTCATCGCCGAGGGCGAGAAGGTCATCAGACGGGCCAAGGACGCCGGGTACGAGATGCGCTCGATGCTGCTCTCCGCCAAGTGGGTCGACGTCATGCGCGACGTCATCGACGAGCTCCCGGCCCCGGTCTACGCCGTCACCCCCGAGCTCGCCGAACGCGTCACCGGCTACCACGTGCACCGCGGCGCCCTCGCCTCGATGCAGCGCAAGCCGCTGCCGGCGGCCGACGAGCTGCTCGCGGCGGAGGGGGCGGGCACGGGCCACCGCATCGCCGTCTTCGAGGGCTTCGTCGACCACGCCAACCTGGGCGCCGCCTTCCGCAGCGCCGCGGCCCTCGGCATCAGCGCGATACTGCTCTCCCCGGACTGCGCGGATCCGCTCTACCGGCGCGCCATCAAGGTCTCGATGGGGTCGGTGTTCTCGGTTCCGTACGCGCGCCTGGACCAGTGGCCCGCCGACCTGGAGAAGGTCCGCGAGGCGGGCTACCGGATCCTGGCCATGACGCCGAGTCCGAAGGCCACTCCGCTGGACCAGGTCCCGCCGGAGCGCTTCGAGCGTTCCGCGATCATGCTCGGCTCCGAGGGCCACGGCCTGTCCACGTACGCGCTGCGCGCCGCCGACGAGTGGGTCCGGATCCCGATGGCGGAGGGGATCGACTCCCTGAACGTGGCCGCGGCCTCGGCGGTGGCCTTCTACGCCACCCGCCCGCCCCAGGCC
>NZ_LGDB01000048.1:0-4500 GCF_001279655.1 Streptomyces sp. WM6372
GGTCGGGGTGGGGTGGAGGGTGGAGAGGCCTTCCAGGAGGCGGGCGTAGGCGGCGCGCTTGGGGGCGCGGGGGGCCGTACGGTCGGTCTCCCAGGACGTGACCGTTTCGCGGCGGACGGAGAGGGCCTTGGCGATCTGGTCCTGGCTCAGTCCTGCGGCTTCGCGCAGGCGCTTGCGCTCGTCCGGGTGGGGGAGCGGGTCCTGGGCGGCTTCCTCCAGCAGCGCGTCGACCGCTGCGAAGAGGCTCTCTTGTTCGTCGGGCATCGGTACTTACCTCCGTGTGCAGCCTAGGTGAACCGCACGGCTGAACGCACATGAAGCGCACGTGGGGGCGCTGACAGCGTCAACGGCGTTAACGGCGTTAACGCCCCCGGCGTGGGTGGTGCCCCCCGATGCCGCTCTCAGAGTCGCTGCATCAGGAGCTCGGTGACGGCCTTGAGGTCGTCCGGGGTGAGGTGGGCCGTCAGGCCGTCCGCGATCGTCTCCGGGGAGTCCGTCGCGATCGTGATCCGGGGGGCGGCGGGTGTGGGGGACCGGGTGGGTTCGGGCGTCTGCGCCGGCGTCGGAGCGTTAACGGCGTTAACGGTCGGAGGGGCCGGAGTCGGAGCCGGGGCCGGGGCCGGGGTGTTAACGGCGTTAACGCCGTTAACGGTCGGCGGGGGAGTGTGCGTGCGCTGGCGCGGCGGGTTGGGGGCGTTCAGCGTCTCGTCGGCCGCCGCCTCCTGCCGCTCCTGGGGGAGCCGCCCGATCCGGCGGGCCGGCTCGACCTTGAGCTCCCCCGTGTCGACCTTCTCCTGGAGGGCCGGGGTGAGGTTCAGGAGGGTCAGGCGCTGGGAGACCCAGGCCGCCGTCTTGCCCAGTCGCTTCGCGACCTGGGCCTGGGAGCCGTGGACGTCGACGAGCTCCTGGAGCGCACGGGCCTGGTCCATGGGGGCGACGTCCACGCGGTGGACGTTGGCGATCAGGGCCGATTCCAGGATGTCCGCCGCGGAGGCGGAGAGGGCGTCGTTGACATGGATGTGCATGGTCTTCAGCCCGGCCAGCTGGGCCGCCGCGAGACGGCGGTTGCCGTCGATGACCACGTACGGGGCCCGGCCCAGGCCGTCGGTCTGGCCCGGGTGGGCCTCCATGAAGGCCATGCGGGTGGCGACCGCGAGGGGCTGGAGCTGGCCGCGGGAGATGAGCGACTGGGCCAGCTCGTCGAGTTCGGTGAGGTCCTCGCGGAGGTTGAACGGGTTGTGGGCGAGGGCCTCGATGGGGACCTCGGACGGCGCGACCATGCCGGACGTGGGGGCTCCTGTGGCCTCCGCGATCGCCGCGCGGCGGGGGCTGACGCCGACCGGCTGGGCTCGCGCGAAGGATGCCGAGACCCCGAGTTTGTCGGCCTTGCTCATGAGATCTCCCTGGCGAGGGCGCGCAGCGCGATGGCCTGGTCGCCCTTGGGTGAGTAGACGAACAGCGGCTGCTTCACGCGGACGGCTTCGCGCTGTTCCTTGAGGTCGGGAACGATCGCGACGACGCGCGGATCCTTTATGTCCATCCAGGCCTGGAGCGAGGAGGTCGCGATGTAGCCGCGGCGGCCGTCGTAGAGGTTGACGACGAGCCCGAGGTAGTCGATGTCCAGGCTGAGGTCGTCGCGCAGGTCGTTGATCTGGGAGGTGAGGAGGTCGTACGCGTCGGCCGACGAGTCCTCCGCCTGTACGACGATCAGCGCGCCGGAGGCGCCCGGCTGCTCGGTGTCGCGGCGGCGCCCGTAGTAGATGGCGGCGTCCATGCTGAGGCCGAGGCTCGGCGGGCAGTCGATGAGGATGACGTCGTACTCGGACTCGACGGGGGCCAGCGCGCGTTCGAGGGCGGCCTCGCGGGCACGGACGGTGGAGAGGCGGACGTCGAGGAGGAAGGCGTCCGTGCAGGCGGGCAGGAGGTGGAGGCGGTTGCCGAAGCGCCGGTCCGGGACGGGGACGATCAGGTCGGCGAGGGGGCCCTTGGCCTCGCCGGCCATGTGGCAGGTGAGGCTGTCGCCGCCGATGGGCAGCGGCTGCTGGCCGAGCTGCTTGGTGAGGTGGCCCTGCGGGTCGAAGTCGACCAGCAGGACGCGCATGCCGAGTCCGGGCAGGTCTTCGAGGTCGAGGGGCGTCGTTTCGGGGGGCTGGTGCCCGCTGTCCCTGCCGTCCTCGCCGTCTTCGGCCGCCGAGAGGCGGGCCAGCTGGCGGGCGATGCGGACGGGGTGGAGGCTGTCCGGGTCCTCGGCGAGGGCCTCGGCGGTGCCGGCGGTGATGGCGGTCTTGCCGACGCCGCCCTTCTGGTTGCACACGACGATGCGGCGTACGACGGAGGGCCGCTTGACCGTGGGGGCCGGGTTCATCTCCAGCCAGAGGCGGACCGCTTGGGCGAGACCCTGGATGAGGGAGACGCCGCGGTCCTTGGAACCGGCGCGGAAGGACTCCCACTGGCCGGAGGGCAGCCAGGTGGAGAACGATTCGGCGCCCGAGGTGTCGACGGGGGAGGGGGCGGAGGCGAGGGCGCTCCAGTGGGCGATTCCCTGGTGGACGGCGTCCTGGATGTCCACCCGCAGTTGGGCGGTGCGGATTTTCAACTCCTGGCGGAGCCACGGGGGGAGCTTGGAGACGACCTTCTCTCGGTCGCTCTGAGACGAGGGCGAAGTCATGAGAGGGACTTTACTAACGTTCGTGGGCCGATGTGCGCGCCACGCTTGGGTTTTGCTAACGAAATGGTCCGCCCTTGTGCATCGGAGTGGGTACGGGACCGGGAGTCACGGGTTCCGGGTACGCGACAGGGCGGCCTCGCACACGCCGTAGCGAGCACCCCCGTGGTTCACCACGGCGTGTACGAGGCCGCCCTGGATACGTCGTCAGCCGACCGGAACGGCCGGGGAGTCCGGGACGGTGGTCAGCCCGAGTCCGGCCCGGCACTCGGGCGAGCCGGCCGGGTCGAAGAGGGGGAGTCGGCCGGCGGGGACGATGCCCGGGAGGAGGAAGTTCCACAGGTCGATGAGCCGGGTGTGCAGGTCTTCGCGGCCGGTGCGGACGTGCGAGGTGACCTGGATGCCGGTGAACGAGCCGACGAGGAGCGTCGAGAGGTCGTACAGGTCGAGCGACGGGAAGACGTCGCCCCGGTCCTGGGCCGGCTTCAGGCAGGCGAAGGCGGTGTCGATCCAGGCGTTGTACGGGGTGGGGTCGGGGTTGGTGAAGGAGCCGAACTCGATGACGAGGCGGATGGCGGCGCGGATGCGGACGTTGGAGCGCAGTCCGTGCGCCATCTCGTGGGTCAGGTCGATGACCGTCTGGAGGCCGGGTTCCTCGATGGCGGGTACGCCTTCGGAGACCTGGAACTGCTCGTCCATCAGGGTGCGGGCGAGGGCTTCCTTGGACTGGAAGTGGAAGTACAGGGCGCCCTTGGTGACCCCGGCGTGTTTGACCACGTCGCTGAGGCTGGCGGCGCCGAAGCCGAAGCGGTCGAAGGCGATGGCCGCGCCGTCGAGGATCGCCTGCCGGGTGATCTCGGCACGTTCCTGACGGGCCCTTGCCATGTGGGGGTCTCCTGGTGCTCTTCCGCTTGCCGCGTGCCGGTTGCCCTTGCTGGTGTGCGGGCCCTGGCCGCCGCTGCGGCGAAGGCTCGTACAAGGTTCAATTTAGTCGGGCGACGCCAAAGAAAACCAGTCGACAAGTACTTTTCTGTGGGGCGGGGCTGACGGTTTGTCGGGGGGTGGGGTGGTTTTCGCTATTACGCTTTGGGAGGACGGGGCGCGGCTTCGGGGCGCGGGACCGTTAACGGCGTTAACGCCGTTAACGCCGGCGGCGCGGACCCCTGGAAGTGTGGGGCGGTTCGTTGCCCGGGAGGGGGCTTCGGCGGAAGCCTGTGGTGGTGGGAGCGTCACGTGATCCGCTCGAAGCCGTGCTGGTGGCCGTACCCGTCGTCGTCCTCGCGTGCGGCGTGGCCGCCGCCGTGATGCGCAGGCTCGGGCAGACGGCCGTGGTCGGGGAGATCCTGGTGGGGATCCTGCTCGGTCCCTCGTTGCTCGGGTGGCTCTGGCCGGCGGGGAGCCGGTGGCTGCTGCCGGGCGAGGTCCTTCCGTACCTGGGGGTGCTGGGGAACCTGGGGCTGCTGGTCTTCATGTTCCTGGTCGGCCTGGAGCTTGATCCCGGGCTGCTGCGGGGGCGCGGGCGGGCCGTGGTGGTGGTGAGCCAGGCGAGCGTGTGGATTCCGCTGGGGCTCGGGAGTCTGCTGGCGCTGGCGATGCACGGGGCCTTCGCGCCGGAGGGGGTCGGTCGCGCCGAGTTCGTGTTGTTCGTGGCCGTCGCGATGAGCGTGACGGCCTTCCCGGTGCTGGCGCGGATCCTGAAGGACCAGGGGCTCTACGGGACGCCGGTGGGGGCGCTGGCGATGGCGTGTGCGGCGGTGGCCGACGTGGTGGCGTGGTGCCTGCTGGCGTTGGTGGTGGCGATGGCGCAGCCGCCGGCGGGCGGGGGAGGGGGCGGG
>NZ_LGDB01000049.1:0-4214 GCF_001279655.1 Streptomyces sp. WM6372
CTGCAGGGGGGACCCTGTGGGAGAGTAGGACGCCGCCGAACAATCATTGTAGAAAGCCCCGTACCGGGTATCCGGTACGGGGCTTTTCTGCGTTCTGGGTCCGTTTGGCGTGGAAGCGATCCGGCTCCGCTTTTCTCACCAGTCGGCGGGATAGCTCTTGAGGCTGGTGGTGTCGAGCGTCCAGCGGCCGGCGGTGACGGTGTCCCCGAAGGCGTAGGGGACCTTCTTGCGGTAGCGGGTGCCGTCGGGTCCCTCCGAGGGGTCGCTGTGCACGGTGACGCTCTTCTTGTCCTTGCGGGGGTCCACGACGACGTACAGGGGGACTCCCATGCGCGGTGGGGCTCGTCATCGTGAGGAAGAACTGACCGTCGGTGGTCTGCACCTTCCACCGGTCTTCCTGGTGCTCGGCCAGCTCCGCGAGCTGCTCCGCGAAATCGTGCATGCGGCGCATCTGCTCGGGGGTGAAGTCGGCCACGGTGGGCCCTCCTGGTGGGGGTGTCCGACCAGCGTATCCAGTCGGACACCTCCCTAGAGGCGGCCCGCGGCCTTCAGGGACAGGTAGGCGTCGGCCAGGGCCGGGGCCAGGGTGTCCGGGGTGGCGTCGACCACGTGGACTCCGTGACGGGACAGCTGGTCCGCCGTGCGGCGGCGGGTGGCCTGGGACTGGGTGCCGGCCGCGGCCTCGTAGACCGCGTCGAGCGTGCCGCGGGACCGCGTCATCTCCTCGACGCGGGGGTCCGCGACCGAGGCCAGCAGGACCGTGTGGCGCTGCGTGAGGCGGGGGAGGAGCGGGAGCAGGCCTTCCTCTGTCGGGGCGGCGTCCAGGCCCGTCAGGAGGACCACCAGGGACCGGCGCGGGGCGTTGCGGAGGATGGTGGAGACCAGGGTCCGGGTGTCGGTCTCGACGAGCTCCGGTTCCAGCGTGGCCATGGCGTTGACGAAGGCGGGGAGCACGTCGCCGGCCGAGCGGCCCTGGACCTGGGCGCGGGTGCTGCGGTCGTGGGCCAGCAGGTCGACGCGGTCGCCGGCGCGGGAGGCGAGCGCGGCCAGCAGCAGGGCCGCGTCCATGGCCGAGTCCAGGCGGGGGGCGTCGCCGACGCGGCCCGCCGAGGTGCGGCCGGTGTCCAGGCAGATCAGGATGTGCCGGTCACGTTCCGGGCGCCAGGTGCGGACCGCGACCTTGTGCTGGCGGGCGGTGGCCCGCCAGTCGATGGAGCGGGTGTCGTCGCCGGGGACGTAGTCGCGGAGGCTGTCGAACTCGGTGCCCTCGCCGCGCGTCAGGACGCTGGTGCGGCCGTCCAGTTCGCGCAGGCGGGCCAGGCGCGAGGGGAGGTGCTTGCGGCTGGTGAAGGGCGGCAGGACCCGGACCGTCCAGGGGACGGAGTGGGTGCCCTGGCGGGAGAGCAGGCCGAGCGGCCCGTACGAGCGGATCGTCACGCGGTCGGCCCGCCGGTCTCCGCGGCGGGTGGGCAGCAGCCGGGTGGTGATCCGCCGGCGTTCGCCGGGCGGGATCGCCAGGGTGTGCCGGGAGGCGTCGTGCTCGGTGCCCGGGAGCCAGCTGCTGGGGGGCCAGGCGTCGCGGACGCGGGCGCGCAGCGGGCGGCTGCCCGGGTTGGTGACGGTGAGGTGGACCTCGGCGGGCTCGCCGAGGCGCACGGAGGTGTCGCCCGAGCGGGTGAGGGTGAGCCCGCGGACCGGGGCCGCGAGGGCGTAGTCGACGGCGCAGGCCAGGGCGAGGGTGCCGTTGACGGCGAGCATCCCCGTCCAGCTCGGTTCGAGGATGCCGACGGGGATGCTGCCGAGGGCCGCCAGCAGGGCGGCGCGTCCGGTGAGGGCCATCAGCGCGGGACGGGGACGTGGGACAGGATCGCGGTGATGACGGCGTCGGCCGTGACCCCTTCCATCTCGGCCTCCGGGCGGAGCTGGACGCGGTGGCGCAGGGTCGGCAGGGCGAGGGCCTTGACGTCGTCGGGGGTGACGTAGTCGCGGCCGGTGAGCCAGGCCCAGGCGCGGGCGGTGGCCAGCAGGGCGGTCGCGCCGCGCGGGGAGACGCCGAGGGTGAGGGAGGGGGATTCGCGGGTGGCGCGGCAGACGTCGACGACGTACCCGGCGATCTCGGGGGAGACGGACACCTTGGCGACGGCCTCGCGGGCGGCTTCGAGCTCGGCCGGGCCGGCGACGGGGCGCAGGCCGGCGGCCTGGAGGTCGCGGGGGTCGAAGCCGGCGGCGTGCCGGGTCAGGACGCCGATCTCGTCCTCGCGGGAGGGCAGCGGCACGGTGAGCTTGAGGAGGAAGCGGTCGAGCTGGGCCTCGGGGAGGGGGTACGTGCCCTCGTACTCGACGGGGTTCATGGTGGCGGCCACGAGGAACGGCTCGGGCAGCTCGCGCGGGGTGCCGTCGACGGTGACCTGGCGCTCCTCCATGGCTTCGAGGAGGGAGGACTGGGTCTTGGGCGGGGTCCGGTTGATCTCGTCCGCGAGGAGGAGGTTCGTGAAGACCGGGCCGTTCTGGAAGGAGAACTCGGCGGTGCGGGCGTCGTAGACGAGCGAGCCGGTGACGTCGCTGGGCATCAGGTCCGGGGTGAACTGGACACGCTTGGTGTCGAGTTCGAGTGAGGCGGCGAGGGCCCGTACGAGGAGGGTCTTGGCGACGCCGGGTACGCCTTCGAGGAGGACGTGGCCGCGGCACAGGAGGGCGACGACGAGACCGGTGACGGCCGAGTCCTGGCCGACGACGGCCTTTCCGATCTCGGTGCGGATCGCTTCCAGGGAGGAGCGGGCGCTGTCCGTGGTGGCCGTCATGAGGTGCGGACCTCTCTTTCGAGGGCGTCGAGGTGGTCGGCGAGCGCGACGAGCGCCGCGTCGGTGGTGGGCGTGGTGCCGAAGAGGAGTCCGGCCAGGTCCCGGTGACCGTCCGTCAGGCGGGCGGACACGGCGGGGAGCAGGGCCGCGGGGTCGTGGGCCTGGGTGGGCGGTACGCCGACCAGGGCGGCCAGGCGTTCGCGGGCGGCGGCGCGCAGCACGGTGGCGGCGCGGTCGCGGGCGTCGGCCTTGCGGTAGAGGCGGGCGCGGCCCTCGGTGGTCTCGGAGGCGCGGATGGCGACGGGCAGTCGTTCGGTGACGAGGGGGCCGAGGCGGCGGGCGCGCCAGAGGGCGGCGAGGACGGCGGCGGCGAAGAGCTGGAGGAGGGCCCAGCTCCAGCCGCGGGGGAGGAGGTCGAGGAAGCTCTGCTCCTGGGCGGGGCCCTCGTCCTGGACCTCGGCGAGGGAGGGCAGGTACCAGACGAGGTCGGGGCGGGAGCCGAGGAGTTGGAGGGCGAGGGAGGCGTTGCCCTCCGAGGCGAGTTTCTTGTTGAGGAGGATCGCCTCGGAGCCGAGGAGGACGGTGTCGCCGCCGGTGGTGCCGGAGGGGAGGACGAGGAGGGTGGGGTGGCCGCCGTCGGGGTAGCAGGCCGTGCCGGTGGCTCCGTCGGTGGTGTAGCGGTGGTCGCCGCCGGTGGTGGCGCGGCCGGCGGAGGCGGCGGCGGGCAGCGTGCAGCCGGGGTCGAGGTTCTGGTCGAAGGCGGTGCCCTTGGTGCGGGCGGCGGGGGCCAGGTCGGGGAGGCTGATGCTGCCGGGGGCGAGCAGGACGGTGCGGCCGCCGGAGAGGTCGATGGCGGAGCGGATGGCGCGCCGCTGGGTCTCGCCGAGCAGGTCGGGGTCGGTGACCAGGAGGGTGGTGCCGGGGCCGGCCGCGGCGGCGGCCTCGCGGGCGGTGGTGACGACGCGGGTGGTGACTCCGCGGGCCTGGAGCAGTTCGGCCACGGCCCGGCTGCCGTCGGGGTCGGCGGAGCGGGGGTCGAGCCGGCCGTGCCGGCTGCCGGACGCGAGGGCGGCGAGCGTGACGGCGGCGACGAGCAGGATGCCGAGGCAGATCAGGAAGCCCCGCCCCCGCCGCCATGCGGCGCGGGGGGTCGTACGGGGCGTGCCGGTGGCCGGGGCGGCGGGCGGGGCCGGGGTGGGGGCGCTCATGACCGGGGGCCCGTCAGGAGGGGCTTCGCGTGGGTCAGGGTGAGGTCCAGGGTGCGCAGGTGGGCGTACATCTCGGCGGTGGCGGGGCGGGGTGGCCCCCGCAGACCTCCATGGCGGCGCGGAGGGCCCCCCCCTTGCTCCCCCCTCCCCCACCCTCCTCTCCGAGACCCAGGGGGGTGCCATCTGTTCCGCGATCGTCCTCTCC
>NZ_LGDB01000050.1:0-4093 GCF_001279655.1 Streptomyces sp. WM6372
GCCTAGGGAGTGTCGTCAAAGTAGCGTCGGCCGCCCGAAGGGCGGGGCTGGCGGGGTCTGGTGCGTGCGATCGCAAGGCGGAGGAGGGAATCGACGCGGAGCGTCGGTGACCGACGACAACGCGGCGAGCGTGCGTGCCAGACCCCGCCAGCCAGACGGGACTTTGACGACACGACCTAGGGCAGGTCCGGCCGACTCTGGAAGGCGAAAGGTGACCGAAGGTAGGCCCCGGGGATGGTGCTCAGGCCGCCAGTGGAGCCGATGCCGGCGCAGGCCGCGGAGTCGGTGACGGGCCCGGCTGCCGTGCCGGCCGGGGTGGCGTACGAGCAGAAGGACAGGGTTTCGTGGTGTCCGGTGTCCGGCCGGTTTTGCTGAGGAAGCCCTGCTGAGACCGTGCACCATCTGGTGTCAGCGGCGGCTGTTACGGGTCTGGCCATGACAAGCCCCGACGGGTGACGATACCGGCGGAACCTCTGTTATGAGCTGGTATTGAGGCGGCTACCTCAGCCCCATCGAGTTCGAGGAGAAGTACTGCTCCAACCAAGCGACGATTGAACAAGCGAACCTAAACCCCCGCCAAACCACCCTGAGCAGCCAATCAGCACCTCCCGCACAACAACGGGGGAACCTCAATGTGACGGCTGGGCGATTCCGGCAGCCGACTGAGCCCGTTTGCAGCGGGGGCGAACGGTAAGGTCCGCCCCCGCTGCATGTCGTACTAGTCAGCCGCAAGCGCCTGTCAGCTGTATTTGCGAATGGTGACGTCCTGGGCATTGCCCCACGGGCAGTACACGTAGACGGATCCGGTCCCGGACATCGTGTTGCTCGTGGCGCTGGCGCCCAGGGAACACCAGACGGTCACGTCCCACAGGCCCGTACCCGTGCACGTCCCCTTGCCCCACGTCTGCCCCTTCGACTTGCTGCAGCTCAGGGCCTGTGTGCCAGTGTCCGTCGCGCTGGCGACACCGCCACCTACCAGGCCCACCGAAGTCGCCAGACCAGCTGCGACTATAGCCGCCACGAATTTGCCTCGCATGCTGTTCCCCTTTCCGTGACTACGGACCCGGGGCGAGTCCCCCCGGTTCCCCATGAACGTCATCTTGCTGCAGTCATGACACAAGGAACAACGGCGGATTCCGCCATGCCCGGCTCTCGATACCCTCCGGGCCGATAAGGAACGACTGCCCCTCTGGCACACCTGCTCATCCAGGACTGCGTCCAGCCGCGCGAACAGCGCGCTGAACTCCTTCATCAGCGGCGTGACCACCCGAGGCCAAGGCGCTTCGCGGCGAGTGAAGTGCACCCGCCAACCTGTGATCGACATAGGCCCGGACAGAACCCGGCAGCAGACTGCCGTGGTCTTGACGGGGTCCCCAGGTGTTGGTGCCTCCGGACCGCAGGAGACTGGGTGTGTGCTTGGCAGCGATCAAACGATCTTCGGGGGAGTGAGGGGCGGTCGCCGCCGAAGATGCCTCGCTTAGCGCGGGTACGGGGGCTACGCGAAGTACTGCCTTTTCACACGGGCGAATGGGCCAAGCGGCTCGTGACCCGACCGGGCGGCATTACGGATCCCGACCGGCCCTGTGACATCCGCTGGGTTTTGGGGCGGTGATTTTCCGCCAGCCCTGGGGCGGCCCCTGTGAGGGCGTGGGGGTGACGTGGGCGCTGCCACCCCGTCACCAGACATCCGACGGGATTTGCGGCGTTCCCTGATCCCGGACCTTCCGGTGCCCCTGAACTGCTGGGACGCTGGATGCGCTGGTTCCGCCGAGCCACGCCCGAAAGGCAGTTTGCTCATCGCCGGAGGGGCACCAGCGCGGGTTGGTCAGCGCTTGATGCGTCCGCGTACGGCGAGGGCGGCCAGGGCGAGGAGTGTGGGTTCGAGGAGGCGGGAGGTCATTTCGATGTAGGTACCGGCGGTCGTCAGATCCTGTCCACTGGAGCGGAACATCACCGAGTTGAGTGTGACGCTCAGGGCCTTGTCGAACCGCTTGCTAGTGAACCTGCTTCCCGTGGGGTTCTGCGGATCAGCCTTGTCGATCACGAAAGCGACCTTGCCTCCACCAGCTGGCACGGTGCCGGTTGCCTTCTGCTTCGGCGAGTCCTGAGGGATCCCAAAGCCCATCAGTAAGACGATCGTCACGAGCATCGCGGCAGCGAGCCACCCCAGAGCTCGGGAGGCACGCAGGCCGTACCCGGAGATTAGCCAGTAACCGTGCAGGAGACCGCGTTCGCCGGGCGGGGTGCCAGTGCGGTCAAGGCGGCGCATCTCCATCCGCCGCGCCGGCCTGGATCCCAAGTAGGCCGAAACCGAGGCAGTAGGCCGAAACCGAGGCGCACCGCTTCGCGGGCGCCTTCCTGCTTCCAAAGGAACGCGCAGAGGAAGCACTCAGCGGCCCGCTGATGCTCCGCGAGTTCGCCGTCCTCAAGCAGCGCTGGGGTGTCTCCATCCAGGCTTTGATCAACCGCGCCTACGACCTAGTGCTGTGACCGAGAAGGTTTGCCGGGTTGCTCGATGTGCTGGTCGGATGTGACGACTTCGACTGGCATGGGGCCCCGCAGTCACCGACCGCGGGGCCCTCACCTTCAGGGCGCCACGCAGCAGGTTCAATGCCTGCCGCCAGGGTGGCCCTCGGCGCGCTGGGCCCCACATACTTCAGGGGGATCGCCATTCCGAATGGCCGGACACGGGACGCGGTGCCGCCTACCCGCCACCGGGATCCTGTCGGGGCCTGCCAGGCGGTCGTGTCTCACCGGGCCGGAGCGACCGGCGAGCGCCGTACGTTGCCCAGCTCTACGTGAAGGCCACGGCGGCGGCGAAGCCCTGACGCCCAGGGGCGGGGGCGGCCATGCCCTGGTTATACGCCGCCCTCGATGAGGGTCCAGCCGGGGGAGATGTCGTCCAGCGGCCCGACGCTCTTGTAGTCGCCGTCGACCAGCTTCGAGGCCGAGGCGGTGCCGTCGGACTTGTAGAAGAGCAGGCTGTCCGAGGTTCGGCCCACCTTCTCCCAGAGGTCGGAGGTGCCGACCCCGCGGAAATGGAAGACCCAGCCGTCGGTCGCCGTGCCCGCCCGCAAGTCGAGTTTCCCGCCCGCCTTCGCCCAGGACAGCACCGAGTCCCTGGTGGCGGTCAGCTGGCCCAGGTGGTCCTCCCCCACCAAGCTGCCCCTGCGCCCGTAGACGCCGCCTTCCAGGGTTCCGTACTCGCTCTTGTCCCACGAGAAGGTGGCCGCCCCTGGCCGGGCCGCGGCGGTCAGCGTGTCGCACGAGCCGGCCATGGTCACCCAGCCCTTCTTGAAGTCGTCGTACGTGCGCACCTGTTGGTACTTGCCGTTCCGCAGGGTGCCGGTGATGCCGTGGCCGGTCTGGCCGTTGTAGAAGAGCACCGAGTCGCCGGAGGCCTCGACCTGGGTCCAACCCGTCGGGAAGTTGCCAAAGGTGCGGGTGCGCGCGTACTCGCCGTCGGTGAAGGTGCCGACCTCCCCAGCCCCGGTGATCTTGTTGTACAGCAGCAGCGAATCGTGGCTCGCCGCCGCGTGCGTGTAGCCGCGCGGCAGGTGGAACTCCCCGTTGGACTCCCAGTGGCCGGCGGAGAGGGTTCCGGTGACGGCGGAGCCGCTACCGGTCCGGTAGAACAGGATCGAGGTGTTCCCGCTGGTGCCGAAGCAGGACGCGGAAGCGGACGCGGGGGTGACGGGACCCGCCAGCAGCACCGCCACTGCAGAAGTCGCCAGCGTGACCACCAGGGATTTCCTCATCATTGCCCCATTTCGTCGCGCGTGGGCGCGCGCGTCGGGCGTCGTGGGGTCCCCCGCGCCTAGGGGGTTCCCCGCGTGGATGCGGTCGCAGCGGCCGACGTCACGGGTCGACCGAGGCTGCGACGGGCGGCACGACCTGAGCCCCAACAGGGCGCCTACCGGCGATTCCCGCCCATGTGCAACGCCCTCGTCCATTCTGCGCCGCATCGGGACCCGTCGCATCCAGGCCCGGCGCCTAGGGCGTGTCTCTTGGGTGGGTTGGTCAGTTGATCGGACATGTCTGTCCGATTAGTGATTACTGATGCGATGTGGGCTCGGATCGAGCCGTTGATGCC
>NZ_LGDB01000051.1:0-3629 GCF_001279655.1 Streptomyces sp. WM6372
ACACGGGGCAGGGCGCGCCGGACGCACCGCCCGGTCAGTAGCCGATGGTGAACCGCTTGCCCGCGTGGGCGTCGCGCTCGATCTCGTCGACCAGGGCCACGGCGTAGTCCTCGACCGAGACGTGGCTGTCGCCGTCCTCGTCCACGACCAGGTCGTCCAGGGCCAGCCGGTACGTGCCCGTCCGCGTGCCCGGCGCGATCTGCGCGGCGGGGCTCAGACAGCTCCAGCGCACCTCCTCGACGGGCACGGTGTTCAGGAAGTCGAGTGCCTCCCCGTGGGCGTGCATGAGCGCGCGGAGGGGCTCCGGGATGCCCGCCGCCTCCCAGACCAGCGGACCGTCGGGGGTGCGCAGCGATCCCGCCCCGCCCACGACGATCACCCGGGGCCGGGGGACGTCCGGTCCGAGCGTGCAGACGCCGCCGATCAGGGACTTGGCGGCGGCCACGAGGATGCCCGGGTCACCGGAGCCGGGGCCGACGGCGCTGACGACCACGTCCCGGCCCTCGGCCGCCTCGGCGACCGAGTGCGGGTCCAGGACGTCGCCGGGCACCACCTCGGCTCCGGAAGCAGCGAGTTTCGCGGGGTCGCGGACGACCGCGGTGACCTGGTGGCCGCGGTCGAGCGCTTCGTGCAGCACGCGGGCTCCGATGGTGCCGGTCGCGCCGAACAGGGCGATCTTCGCCATGGCGACTCCCTGGGGGTGGGGGTGGTACGGGCCTCAGGTCGGACCCGCGCCGCCCATCCAAGCGAACCGGCCTCCCGACACCGGGCAGCCGGGCCGAGTCCACACGGATGATCCCGCCCGATCCGGACGACGCCCCCTACTGGCACAAGGCGACGATGGACGGGGAGACCCGGCCCTTGGCCGCCTCGCACAGGGGCCCCATGTCGTACGTGCGCGGCGGCGCGGGCCGGGGTTCCGGCTGTACGGGCCGGCGCTTGCGGGGCCCCGGCGCCGGGGCGGCGGGGCGCACGGGCCGGGCCGGCCGGACCGGCGGGAGCTCGCGGGTCCGGGGCTGTGCCCGCCGGGCCTCCTCCGCCGGCGCCGCGGCCGGTTCCGCGGCCGGTTCCGCGGCGGGCGCCTCGGCCGGCGCGGGAGCCTCCGGGGCGGGCGGCGACGGGGTTTCCGACGCCGGTAGCCGCCCCAACGGCAGGGCTTCGACCGCAGCCGCCCGCCCGCCCGCGGTCCGGTCGGAGGCCGGAGTCGTACGGGCCGCCTCCGCGGGCCGGTCCGGCCGTACGGTCACGCACCCGGCGGTCAGCGCCACCGCGGCGAGGATCAGGGGCAGGGGCAGAGCCACCCGGCGCAGCTGCATCCGCCCAGCCTGCCGTACGAGGACCGCCGGAACCTACGCACCGTCACACACACGAGTGACGCCGCGCCGGGCGGGTCTCAGACGCGGCCCTGCGCGGCCAGGCGCAGCAGGTGTTCCAGCGGCCCCCGGCGCAGCGGGCTGTCCGCGCACAGGCGTTGCCAGGCCCACGCCGCCGCCAGTGCCACGCCCGCGAAGGCGGCCAGCGCGCCCCAGGACGCGGCCCCGCGGGCCGGTCCGGCCAGCACCAGCGCATGCAGGACGTACGCACTGAGCGCCATCGCCCCGAGCGCGGCCGGCAGCCGCAGCAGCCGCGCCCCGGCCTCGCCGCGCGCGGCGAGCACAAAGAGCCCGATGAGCGCGCAGCCCACCCCCGCGTTGCCGATCGTCTCCAGCGGCGTCTGGCTGTACGGGTCCGCCACCAGCAGCCAGTCCCAGGAGGTGCTCGGCACGGCGCCGAACTGCCCCCGCAGCACCTCCCGTACGGGATCGGCCGCACCCAGGGCCTCCGGATGGCGGGCCGCGACCACGTCGAGCAGCCGCTCGCGGCCGCCGAGGACATGCGCGGCCACCCACGCGGCGCCGTAACCCGCGGCCGCGGCGGCCGCGCCCCACACCGCCATCCGCCGGGCGACCCGGTGGTCGCGCAGATCGCACAGCCGGCCGAGGGCCAGCCCGACCAGGACGTACGGGAAGTAGGTGGCCAGCGGATACGCGCCCGTGAGCAGCAGCTCGCACAGGGTCCGGCCCAGCCCGTCCCAGCCGGTCAGGGCGGTGAGTTCGGGGACCGCGCCGCGCCCGGAAGCCTCGTACCCGAACACCGGGCCGAGCAGGAACGAGAGCAGTGGACCCGCGACCACGCAGACCCCGGCGACGGCGGTGAGCACCGGGGTGGCAAGCCGGGTGAAGGGCTCGGCGGCGAGGAAGTAGACGGCGAAGAAGGCCAGGATGACGAGGATCCCGGGCCAGAGCGCGGCCAGCAGCAGGCCCAGCCCGGCGAGGACCGCGCAGCGGATCAGCAGCGGGCGGTAGCGCAGTGCCCAGCCGGCCGGCTGCTCCGCGGGGGTGCGGCCGCGCTGGGCGAGGGCGAGCGAGAACCCGGCGAGGAGGGTGAACAGCGCCGGAGCCCGCCCGTCGGCCGCGACGATCAGGTACCCGGCACCCTCGGGCCGCGGGCCGGGGCCGACATGTACGGCGAACATCCCGAGGACGGCCACACCGCGGACGGCGTCGACGGCGGCGAGCCTGCCGCTGCCGGAAGCGCGTCGCATACCGCGGTCTCTCCTCGGCTCCGGTGACGTGGTCGGACCGGCGGTTTTCATGCCGCCAGTCCGCGAGACGAGAACGTACCAACGAGGGCGTAACAAGGTAATAAGGAGGTATAGGGGCGGCAAAGGAACGGTCGGTGTCCGGGGCGGTGCAACCGGCGTAACCCCCGGGCCGTACGGGCTGTTGCACAGGCCGAGGGTCCATCCACGGTGAACGGAGTGCCGATGCCGCAGCTGACCGACGAGGCCTTGAACGAAGACGAGGGCCGCGGCCCGGGCACGTGGATGACCCCGCAGGAGTACGGGGCTTCGCGGGCCGCGCTCTGGACCGGCGCGGTCGTCCTGGTCACCGACACCGACGGCCGGGTCCTCGTCCAGAGCGTCGACTACCGCCCCGACCGGCTGCTGCCCGGCGGCGCCGTGGACGCGGGCGAGTCCCCGTCGGCCGCCGCGGCCCGGGAGGTGCGGGAGGAACTCGGCGTCGACGGCCGCTACCCGCACGGGCTCGCGGTGGACTGGATCCCGGCCGACACCCCCGGCATCCCGCCCGAGATGGGCTTCCCCGGCGAGATCCTGCACGTGTACGACGGCGGCACCTGGACCCCGGACCGGATCGACGGGATCCGCCTCCCGGCCCAGGAGATCACCGGCGTCCAGTTCGCCGAACCGGCCGACCTGACCGTCCTGATGGACCCGGGCGACGCCCGCCGCGCCCTGTCGGCGCTGCGGGCCCGCATCAACGGCGGCGGCCCGGCCCTGCTGGAGGACGGCCGTCCCACCCTGCCGACCGCTCTGGACCGGCTCGGCGTCCTGCGCCCCCGCCGCACCCCGCTCCACGGCACCTGGCACCTGGGCCCGGTACCGGCCGGGGTGCCCCTACGGGAGCCCGCGGCCTGGCTGTTCGCCCCCGACGGGCGGGTCCTGCTCCTGATCTCCCGCGCCACCGGCGGCGCCCACCTCCCGCCCCCGACGGAGGGCTCCACCCCGCTCGGCCACCGCCGCGCCGACGGGGCGGCCCATCCCCGTCTGGTGGCCCGCCTCCCCTCCC
>NZ_LGDB01000052.1:0-3626 GCF_001279655.1 Streptomyces sp. WM6372
CTGCAGGGGGGACCCTGTGGGAGAGTAGGACGCCGCCGAACAATCATTGTAGAAAGCCCCGTACCGGGTATCCGGTACGGGGCTTTTCTGCGTTTACGGGGCCTTCGACTGAGCCGGTGGCTATCCTGGCCACGTTCCCCTGGAGGCACGATGACAGCACAGCACCTCGAAGACGACGGTCCGCTCATCCCCCAGCCGGCCATGACGCGCGAAGCCCTGCGGGACGCCGTGCGCCGGATCGACATGGCGCACCTCGCCGAGTTCGACCGGGAATGCCATGCGGCGTTCGACCGCGCCGCGGAGACGGGCGCCATCAACCCGCTCCGCTTCTTCCTGATCAAGTGGGCCACGCACGTGGCCATCCACCGCCGGCCCGCCCGAGCCGCCGCGCTGCTGGAAGCCGAGCGCACCGCAGGCGACCCGGCCGCCACGGAAGAACAGTTCCGGGCAGCGATGGAGACCAGCAGCCGCATCCTCGCCGAGGCCCAGCGGGAGATCGGTCAGTGACCCTGCGGGGTGAGGGAGTGGAGAACGAGGCCGGCTGGGCCTGGGAGTGCGATCCGAGTCGGCTGTGGGTGCTCGGCGACATGCCGGCGGAGCAGCAGGAGCTGGTCGTCGTCGTCATGGACGGCCTGGTCGACCTGGCGTCGATGGCCATCGACCCCAAGGACGGCAGCCTCTACGAAGACCCCAGCCCCATGCGCCTGCGTACGTACGAGGACGAACACCTGATGCTCTGGTACCAGACCATCCCCCACCGCAGCCGCGTCTACCTGAAGCGCGTCAACCTCTGACCTCGAAGTTCCCCCCGTTCTCCGCTGCTACGATCCGCTCACTTTGCGGGGGCGCAGAGCAGTTGGCGCGGAAGGCCGCTGCAGACCCCCGCGTGCATCCTGTGGGGGGAACACAGTTGAGAATGCCGCGTGCCGTGGGAGCCGCCGCGCTCGCACTGGCCACATGCATCGGCGCGGTGTGCGCCATACCGACGGCGGCCGCCGCGGCGCCGGCACCCGGAGGTGAGGCGACGGTCGCATCACCGCCGAGCGTCTTCGCGCCCTATCTGATACTCCGCGCTGCCGGCACAGGCATGCTGATGTCGGACCGGTACAACAATGAGCCGACGTCCTGGCGGAGTGCCGATGGCCGGAAGGTTCCGTCCGATTGCGGGTACGGCCAGGCCCGGCTCGGCGACGAGGTCGCCTGCACGGGCGCCAAGGAACTGAAGATCCGCAACTACGTCTCGGGGACGACCGAGTCCGTACCCGCCCGGGAGAACCGGGCCTGGGCCACGGCCATCTCGCCGACCCAGGTGCTGGCCTCGGAGAAGGACGCGGACGGACACTGGCTGCTCCACCTGCTCGGCCGTGCGAACGAGCCCCGCAAGGACGTGCCGGTCACCGGCGTCGAGGCGATGAGTTCCTATGCCGTGCTGGATTCGGACGCACGGGGCGCCCTCGTCGAGTACTGGGGCGAGGGCGCGGAAGGCAAGCACCGGCACGGGATCCTCGACTACGCCACGGCCACGTTGAAGGAACTCCCCGAAGCTCCCGGTGGGGGCAGCACGTACAACCATGTGGGGCTCGGGTCGAAGTGGATCGCCATGGTCCAATTCGACAAGGCCATCATGGTGTCCAGAACCGACCCTGCCGTGGTGCGTACGGTGGCGATCGACAAGTACCCGGGCCGGGTCCTGGCAGTCGGCGACTGGCTGATCGCGGACACAGGAGACAGCTCCGACCCGGTCGTGAAGGCCTATCCGAGTGACGGCAGTGCACCGCGACCCGTACTGGACCAGTTGGACGGGTCGTTGGTCCTCGGTGCCGACGGCAGTGCCTACGGGCTCTCCACCGTCAAGGGCAGTAGCCGCTGGGCCGTGCACCGCATCTCCGCGGATGCCCAGGGTGCCCTGCAGGTTCAGGAGGCGCTGGCCGTTCCGGCCCGACCCACGGACCGGCAGAGCATCGCCATCGCCCAGGGCGAGCTCTCCGCACTGCAGGTGGACAGCACCGAGTCCGTGCTGGGCTACCGGACCTCCGTCTCGGGTCCGCCGTCGATCACACAGGGTCCCGTGTGGCGCTGTGACCGCTCGAAGACCGATCCCTTCTGTCCCGAAGCCGCCAGCCGGTTCGGCGGAACCGCCGCAACAGGTGACGGCCGGATCGTCGGGATGGCGGCTGCGAACGGGTGCTCGTCCCGGTGCGCGGTGACGGTCCACATCCGGGATGCCCGCACCGGTGGCGCCCACCGGACCGTGAGACTCCCCGGCGAACTGTCGCACGCCAGAATTGTCAGCGCCTCCGGCCGCTATCTGTTGGTGAGCGCAGAGATCGACGATGCGCCCCGGTCGCTGGTCCTCGACATCGACGCCGGCAAGGTCCTGGACATCAAGCCCACCTCGGCTGCGGGACTCTGGGGTCCCCTGCTCTGGCAGCCCGAGGGCGACAAGGGCGTCCTGGCGGCCACGGATCTGCGGACCGGCCAGGTCGTCCGCCGTGTGGACCTGGCGTCGGGCTGCCGTCCGTACGAGCTCCAGGCCAACGGCGACTGGTTCTACTCGACCTGTTCCGCCGACGGGGCCGGGGCGGCTGCGTACCACGTACCGACGCGGCAGCGGATCCTGCTGCCCTTCGTCGCCGAAGGTTCGGCCGACCGCGTGTCGCTCGGCGACGGCTACGCGGTGCACGAGTACCACGGCGTGGTGAGCGTCTACAACCTGCGTTCCGGCGCGCTGGTGAGGGAACACCAGGTCTCCGGTTACCCGGGCAACAACATCACCGACTGGGCCGTCGACCGCTTCGGCGGCCGCCTTGCCTACCTCGACCAGGAGGAGACCCTTCACGTCGTGGGGGTGACCGGCGCCGCCTCGCCGCTCGCCGTGATCGACCAGAGCGTCCCCGGCACGCTCGACGCCAAGACGGCGGGCAGCCGGCAGGCCCGCTGGTGGCTTTCCAAGCCGGTCTCCTCGTGGAAGCTGATGGCGCGGAACAAGGCCTCGGGCATCACGACCGTCGTGCGCACCGGTGGTGAGACGCGTGGTCTCGTCGACCTGGCGTGGGACGGGAAAGACCAGACGGGCCGTGTCGTGATGAACGGTGCGTACGAATGGACGCTTCTGGCCACCCCGGCGGACGGCCAGGGAGCCCCGCTCAAGGCGACGGGCCCGGTCACCCTCACCGGCGCCACGTTCTCGGCGGGACGCGGGCGCCCGTGACCCGTCGTGGGGGGCCTCACGCATGAGGCCCCCCACGACGGCCCGGGGCACATCGAGGGCCCCGGGCCGCGCTCGTTTTGACACCCCGGGGGCCCAGTTGTAGAGTCGAACGGTTGCCTGGAACTGGACAAGTTCGGCAGCCATCCAGCAAGACCCCTCGTACCCACGGAATCGAATTCTGCGGGTGCGCACTCGACTCCTCATCCAGGAATCTGAAGCCGGGAAATCCGGTGGAAAACTTCTGATAGAGTCGGACTCGCCGGAAAGGGAAACGCGAAAGCGAAGACCTGGAAAGCAAATCCCGCTTCGACCGGGAGTCAGGCCCGAAAGGATCTGATAGAGTCGGAACCGCAGGAAAGAACGAAAGCCCGGAGGAAAGCCCGAGAGGGTGAGTACAAAGGAAGCGTCCGTTCCT
>NZ_LGDB01000053.1:0-4631 GCF_001279655.1 Streptomyces sp. WM6372
TGGCGGATCACGTGCTGGTCGCGCAGAGTGCGGTGGTGGTGCGTGAGGACACTCCGGGTGACAAGCGCCTCACCGCGTACGTAGTGCCCGCCGCAGGCGGAGACGGAGCCGACCCGGCGGTGCTGCGGGGGTTCGTCGCGCAGCGGCTGCCGGACTACATGGTGCCCTCCGCCTTCGTTCAGCTGAACTCCCTGCCCCTCACACCGAACGGGAAGCTCGACCGCAACGCCCTGCCGGCACCGGAGTACACGCCAGGGGCTGCCGGGCGGGGGCCGCGGTCGCCCCGGGAAGAGGTCCTGTGCGGGCTCTTCGCCGAGGTCCTCGGTGTGGACGTCGTGTCGATCGATGACGGTTTCTTCGAGCTGGGTGGGCATTCGCTGCTGGCGACCCGGCTGGTGAGCCGGATCCGGACCGCGCTCGGTGTCGAGGTGAGCATCCGGTCGCTGTTCGAGTCTCCGACCGTTGCCGGGCTGGTGGACCGGCTCGATGACGGTGTTCGGGTTCGTGAGCCGTTGGAGCGGCGGGTGCGGCCGGAGGTTCTTCCGGTGTCGTTCGCGCAGCGCCGTCTGTGGTTCCTGGGCCAGCTCGAAGGCGTCTCCGCGACCTACAACATTCCCCTCGCTCTGCGTCTGACCGGTGCCTTGGACGTGGAGGCGCTGCGGGCATCGCTGACGGACGTAGCGGGCCGGCACGAGAGCCTGCGCACCGTGTTCCCGCAGGACGCCGACGGCCGGCCGAGCCAGCTCGTCCTCGACCCGATCGAGGGCGCTCCCGAGTTCCGCGTGGTGCCGGTGCTCACCGATCACCTCGCTGCCGCGGTGACCGAGGCGGCTTCGACCGGTTTCGATCTGGAGCGGGATCTGCCGTGGCGGGTGCGGCTGCTGGAGGTCACGGACGCTCCGGGCGACTGGGTGTTGGTGATGGTGGTCCATCACATCGCAGCGGACGGCTCGTCGATGGCGCCGCTGGCGAAGGACCTTTCGCTGGCGTACGCGGCCCGCTGCCAGGGGGATGTCCCGGAGTGGCAGCCGCTCGCGGTGCAGTACGCGGATTACACGCTGTGGCAGCGCGAGGTCCTGGGCGACGAGCACGACCCGGAGAGCGTGATCGCGGCGCAGGTCGCGTACTGGAAGCAGGCGCTGGCCGATCTTCCGGAGCAGCTGGAGCTGCCGGTGGACTTCCCGCGCCCGGCCGTGGCTTCGCACGAGGGTGCTTCGGTGGACGTCCACGTACCGGCGGAGGTGCACGCGCGGCTGGTGCAGCTGTCGCGGTCGTGCGGGGCGAGTGTCTTCATGACGGTGCAGGCAGCTCTGGCCGTGCTGCTGTCGAAGATGGGCGCCGGGCAGGACATCCCGATCGGTACGCCGATCGCGGGCCGTACCGACGACGCCCTGGACGATCTCGTCGGGTTCTTCGTGAACACGCTGGTCCTGCGGACCGACGTCTCGGGCGATCCGACGTTCCGGGAGGTCGTGGAGCGGGTCCGGGAGACGGACCTGGCGGCGTTCGCCCACCAGGACGTTCCGTTCGAGCGACTGGTGGAGATCCTCAACCCGGCGCGCTCCATGGCCCGCCACCCCCTCTTCCAGGTCATGCTCACCTTCCAGAACGTCGCCGATCCGGATCTCGACCTGCCCGGTCTCAGCGTGCGTGGCGAACAGGTGCAAGGCGCGGTGGCCAAGTTCGACCTGTCCGTCAGCATGGGTGAGCTCCACGACGAAAACGGAGCACCCGCAGGACTGCAAGGGCAGCTGGACTACCGTACGGATCTGTTTGCGGAGAACACGGTCCGAGAACTCGCGGACCGTGTGGTGCGCGTGCTGGAAGCCGTCACCGCCGATCCCGATGTGGCGATCCGCTCCGTCAGTGTGGTCGGCGCCGAGGAGCGCCACCGGATCCTGAGCGACTGGAACGCAACGGCTCGTGACGTTCCGTACGGGACGCTGCCCGAGCTCTTCCAGGCCCAGGCGGCGCGTACGCCCGACGCTGCCGCGGTGGTCACTGGCACGGCACGGCTCACGTATGCGGAGTTGAACGAACGGGCGAATCGTCTGGCCCGTCATCTGGTGGCGTGCGGTGCCGGCCCGGAAAGGCTCATCGCAGTCGCACTGCCCCGGTCGGCCGACCTGGTGGTCGCCTTGCTCGCCGTCCTGAAGAGCGGTTCGGGCTATGTGCCGCTGGACCCGGAGTACCCGGCGGACCGGATCGCGTACATGCTCGCGGACGCCGAACCCGTGCTGGTCCTGACGGAAGCGGCCACTGCGGCCCTGCTCCCCGGCGGCGACGCCACGCCGCACCTGCTGGTCGACGACCCCGAAGTCCGGGACGCCGTAGCGGGCCGGGACGGCGACAACCTCGCCGACGGCGATCGCCTGTCCCCGGTGCTGCCCGCCCACCCCGCGTACGTGATCTACACGTCCGGGTCGACGGGACGGCCGAAGGGCGTGATGGTCGAGCACCGCAGCGTGGTGAACCTCGCCTCGTGGGCTGCCGATGGGCTCGGCGCGAACCGACTGGAAGAGGTCTGCGCATCCACGTCGCTCAACTTCGACGTGTCCGTGTTCGAAATCATCGCTCCGCTGCTCGCCGGCGGTCGGGTCAGCGTGCTCCGTGACCTGCTTGCCTTCGGGGACGAAGCCGCCGAGGACACCCACCGGCCGCTGGTCAGTGGTGTTCCCTCGGTGTTCTCAAGCCTCCTGGACCGTGCACCGGCAGCGGACGCGGCAACGGTGGTCATGGCGGGCGAGGCGATTTCGCCGATCGTCGCCAAGAAGATCCGCGCGGCCTTCCCCGCAGCCCGCATTGCGAATTGCTACGGCCCCACCGAGGCCACGGTCTATGCCACCTCGTGGTACACCGATGCCAAACTGCCTGATGCCCTTCCGATCGGGCGGCCCGTCGCCAATACGCGGGTGTACGTCCTCGATGCCGCGCTGTCGCCGGTGCCTGCGGGCGTGGCCGGCGAGTTGTATGTGGCGGGCGCCCAGCTGGCCCGGGGCTACCTCGGCCGTGCGGGCCTGACCGCGGAGCGGTTCGTCGCGGACCCGTTCGCCGAGGTGGCCGGTTCGCGGATGTACCGGACCGGTGACGTGGTGCGGTGGACCGCGGACGGGGTCCTGGAGTTCGTCGGACGCGCCGATGCCCAGGTGAAGGTGCGGGGATTCCGCATCGAGCCGGGCGAGGTCGAAGCGGTCCTGGCGGATCACGCCTCGGTGGGCCAGGTCGCCGTCGTCGTACGGGAGGACCAGCCCGGCGACAAGCGCCTCGTTGCCTACGCGGTGCCGGCCGTCGGCGCTTCGACCCGGCACTTCGACGCACGGGACCTGCGGGGCTTCGTGGCGGAGCGGCTGCCGGACTACATGGTGCCCTCCGCGTTCGTCATGCTGGACGGTCTGCCGTTGACGCCGAACGGGAAGCTGGACCGGCAGGCCCTGCCGGCTCCCGAATACACCTCGGACGCGTCGGGGCGGGCACCGCGGTCGCCGCGGGAGGAGGTCCTGTGCGGGCTGTTCGCCGAGGTTCTCGGTGTGGAGTCGGTGTCGATCGATGACGGTTTCTTCGAGCTGGGTGGGCATTCGCTGCTGGCGACCCGGCTGGTGAGCCGGGTGAGCCGGATCCGGTCCGTCCTCGGGGTGGAGGTGAGCATCCGGTCGTTGTTCGAGGCTCCGACCGTTGCCGGGCTGGTGGTTCGGCTGGATGAGGGCGTTCGGGTCCGTGAGTCCCTGGCCCAGCGGGCGCGGCCGGAGGTTCTTCCGGTGTCGTTCGCGCAGCGCCGTCTGTGGTTCCTGGGTCAGCTCGAAGGCGTCTCCGCCACATACAACATTCCGCTCGCGCTGCGCCTGACGGGTGCCTTGGACGTGGAGGCGTTGCGGGCTGCGCTGGCGGACGTCGCGGGTCGTCATGAGAGTCTGCGGACGGTGTTCCCGCAGGTGGACGGGGAGCCGCGGCAGGAGATCTTGCAGGGCGCCGTGGGCATTCCCGATGTCGGCGTGGAAAGCATCGCCGCCGATCATGTCGTCTCGGCCGTAGGGAAGCTGGCTGCCACGGGCTTCGACCTGGAGCGGGAGCTGCCATGGAGGGTGCGCCTGCTCGAAGTCACTGACTCTCCTGGCGAGTGGGTCCTCGTCATGGTGGTCCACCACATCGCGGCGGACGGCTGGTCGATGGCGCCGCTGGCCCGGGACCTGTCGCAGGCGTACGCCGCCCGCTGCCAGGGGCACGCCCCGGAGTGGCAGCCGCTCCCGGTGCAGTACGCGGACTACACGCTGTGGCAGCGCGAGGTACTCGGCAGCGAGGACGACCCGGAGAGCGTGATCGCCGCCCAGGTCGCGTACTGGAAGCAGACGTTGGCCGATCTCCCGGAAGAGCTGGAGCTGCCGGTCGACCGCCCGCGTCCCCCGATCGCCTCCCATGAGGGTGACTCTGTGGACGTCCGTGTTCCGGCGGAGGTGCACGCGCGGCTGGTGCAGCTGTCGCGGTCGTGCGGGGCGAGCGTCTTCATGACGGTGCAGGCCGCTCTGGCCGTCCTGCTCTCGAAGATGGGCGCCGGGCAGGACATCCCGATCGGCACGCCGATCGCGGGCCGTACCGACGACGCCCTGGACGATCTCGTCGGGTTCTTCGTGAACACG
>NZ_LGDB01000054.1:0-3451 GCF_001279655.1 Streptomyces sp. WM6372
GGGCCGGGCCGGGGGCGAGCCGGGCGGGGGCGCGGGAAACCGCCCCGGGACCCGAGGTCCGGGGGCGGCTCAGCCCTCCTACGACGCCGCCGCTACGACGCCGCCGCGCCGATGCGGTCCAGGGCCGCTTCCGCGCCGTAGGGTTCCAGGTACGGCATCCAGCGGGGGTCCCGGTGACCCGTGCCGATGATCCGCCAGGCCAGACCCGACGGCGGAGCCGGCTGGTGGCGCAGGCGCCAGCCCAGCTCCAGCAGGTGCCGGTCCGCCTTGACGTGGTTGCACCGCCGGCATGCGGCGACCACGTTGTCCCACACGTGCTGCCCACCCCGGCTGCGCGGGATCACGTGGTCGACGCTGGTCGCCACCCCGCCGCAGTACATGCAGCGTCCGCCGTCGCGGGCGAACAGCGCGCGGCGGGTGAGAGGAACGGGCCCCCGGTAGGGGACCCGCACGAAGCGCTTGAGCCGGACCACGCTGGGCGCGGGGACGACTCTCGTCGCGCTGTGCAGAAAGGCGCCGGATTCCTCCAGGGAGACGGCTTTGTTCTCCAGGACGAGGACGAGCGCGCGGCGGAGCGGTACGACGCCGAGCGGCTCGTACGACGCATTGAGGACCAGGACGTGCGGCACGGACTGCCTCCTTGTACGCCGGCGGCGCGTGGCTCGCGCCGGGACGATCTGCTCTCCAGTCTCCCCTTACGGCTGGTCGAAGCGCCACCACGCGCCCGTAACGGGTCCGAGGTGTTTTCAACCACACCCGGTTCATCCCCAGGTGAGTCCGGTCTCTCCCTCGAACACGGCAACGGGGTCACCCGAATGCCCCGTTAGTGTGGATGGCCTGCCCCGCACACCCCTTTCCGCGGGCAGACCGCTATACCTGGAGGTTCCCGTCGTGCCCTGGCCTGCCGCCCTGCTGCCCCTGGCAGCCGACACCCCGGACCCGGCCGCTTCGGTCAAGGAGGCCCACGAGAGCGTCACGAACGCCGCCAGTTTCATCGAGGAGAACTGGGCCGGATGGCTGTACCTCGGCCTGAAGATCCTGCTGATCCTGGTGATCGCGGCCGCGCTCCGCTCGCTGGTCCGCAAGTCGCTGACCAAGCTCATAGTGCGCATGAACCGGGGTGCCGAGGCCGTTGAGGGCATGGCGCTCGGCGGGCTCCTCGTCAACGCGGAGCGCCGGCGGCAGCGCTCCGAGGCGATCGGCTCGGTCCTGCGTTCGGTGGCCTCGTTCCTGATCCTCGGCACGGCCGGGCTGATGGTGCTCGGCGCGCTCGGCATCAACCTGGGCCCGCTGCTCGCGAGCGCCGGTGTGGCCGGTGTGGCGATCGGTTTCGGCGCGCGGAACCTGGTGACGGACTTCCTGTCCGGCGTGTTCATGATCCTCGAGGACCAGTACGGCGTCGGCGACAAGATCGACGCGGGGGTGGCCTCCGGCGAGGTCGTCGAGGTCGGCCTGCGCGTCACCAAGCTGCGTGGTGACAACGGCGAGATCTGGTACGTCCGCAACGGCGAGATCAAGCGGATCGGCAACCTCAGCCAGGGCTGGGCGACGGCGGGCGTGGACGTCCACGTCAAGCCGTCGGAGAGCCTCACCCGCATCCGCGAGGTGGTCAAGCACGTCGCGGAGGGTCTGGCCAAGGAGTCCCCGTGGGACGAGCGCCTGTGGGGCCCGGTGGAGGTGCTGGGTCTGGACGAGGTGCTGCTGGCCTCCATGACGGTGAAGGTGTCGGCGAAGACGATGCCGGGCCAGCAGTTCGCCGTGGAGCGCGAGCTGCGCTGGCGGATCAAGGAGGCCTTCGACGAGGCCGGCATCCGGATCATCGGCGGTCTGCCGGCCGCCGAGGACGAGGAGGACGCGGCCGCCGCCGACCCCTCGGCCGGCGTGGCCGCGCCGTCGGCGCTCGCGAACCCGGCCTCCCCGCAGTCCCTGGCCACCGCACCGATCCCGCCGTCGGCCGCCGGCGCCCCGCGGATCACCAAGTAGCCCCCTTCCCCCCTCCCCTCTCTTCTGCACCACCCCGCTGCCCCCGCAGGTTCATTTCTGCGGGGGCAGCGGCATTGACACAGCTCAAACGGCGATAGGAAACTTACCTAACAGTTTCTGAAGGCCATGGCCCCGGCCACGGCACAGCCGCGGCACGGCCACGGCCAGGTGAGCGGAGAGCGCCCATGACCGGCACCACCCCAGGCACCCCCAGTCTGCTGCGGGTCATGAACGACCGCGCCGCCCTGGACCTGCTGCTGGAGCACGGGCCCCTGTCCCGCACCCGGATCGGCCGGCTCACCGGGCTCTCCAAGCCCACCGCCTCCCAGCTGCTGGCCCGCCTCGAAGCCGCCGGGCTGGTCGTGGCCTCCGGCACCGCCGGCGGCCGCCCCGGCCCCAACGCCCAGCTGTACGGGGTCAACCCGCGCGCCGCCCACGTTGCCGGACTGGACGTCACCCCGGGCGGCATCGTGGCGGCCGTCGCCGATCTCACCGGCGAGGTGATCGGCAGCCACGAGCTCCCGTACGCCGAGGGCACCGGGGCCGTCGACCGGGTCACCCTGGCCCTCGGCGGGGCCGTCAAGGCCGCCGGGCTCCAGCGCTCCGACATCCACCGGGTCGTCATCGCCACCCCGGGGTCCTTCGACCCGAGGACCGGGGCCCTGCGCTACGCCGACCACCTGCCCGGCTGGCACTCCCCCACCCTGCTGGAGGAGCTGGCGGCGGCGCTGCCGATGCCGGTCGGGTACGAGAACGACGTGAACCTGGCCGCGGTCGCCGAGCAGCGCCTCGGCGCGGCCCGCGGCCACGGGGACTTCGTCCTGCTGTGGAACGAGGAGGGCCTCGGCGCCGCCCTGGTGCTCGGCGGCCGGCTGCACCGCGGGTGGACCGGCGGCGCCGGGGAGGTTGGGTTCCTGCCCGTGCCGGGCCACCCCCTGGTCCGGCAGGTCACCCAGGTCAACTCCGGCGGCTACCAGGAACTGGCCGGCGTACAGGTGGTGCCCGGGATGGCGGCCGCGCTGGGCATCGGGGCTCCGCCCGTGGCCACCGCCGGACCTGCGGGGGCCGCGCCCGTCGCCGCCGCGGTCGCGCTGCTGGCGCAGGCCGCCGGGCACCCCGAGGGGGCGAACCTGCTGCTGCTCCGCCAGTACGCCACCGCCCTGGCCACCGGCATCGCCTCGCTGGTCGCCGTACTGGACCCCGAGATCGTGGTCCTGTCCGGCGCGGTGACCGCCGCCGGCGGGGACGTGCTGCGCGAGCTCGTCGAGGCCGAGCTCGCCGATCTCGCCCCCTCCCGGCCGCGCCTGGTGTCCGGCACCGTGTGCGACCGGCCCGTACTGCGCGGCGCGCTGGAGAGCGCCCTCGCCGCCACCCGCGACGAGGTCTTCGACACCTCGCGCCGCTGACCGCCCCGCCGCCCCACCGCCCCACCCCCGCAGGACCGGCACCCCCGGCACCACCCCAGCGC
>NZ_LGDB01000055.1:0-5245 GCF_001279655.1 Streptomyces sp. WM6372
GTGGTTTCCGCCGATGGACAGCGCGTCGCCGTCCCCGGTGACCACCCACACCGACAGGTCACGGCGCGAGGTGGCCAGCCCGGTGGCGATGGCCGGGGCGCGGCCGTGGATCGAGTGCATCCCGTACGTGTTCATGTAGTACGGGAAACGCGAGGAACAGCCGATCCCGGAGACGAAGACGATGTTCTCCTTCGCCAGTCCGAGCTCGGGCATGAAGCCCTGGACGGCTGCCAGTACCGCGTAGTCACCGCACCCGGGACACCAGCGGACCTCCTGGTCCGACTTGAAGTCCTTCATGGACTGCTTCGCCTCGGCCTTCGGCACGAGGGAGAGCAGATGGGGGGCGTCGGTCACCTCAGTCATTGATGGCCTCCTCGAGAACCTTCGCGAGCTGCTCGGCCTTGAACGGCATTCCGTTGACCTGGGTGTACGACTGAGCGTCGACCAGGTACTTCGCCCGGATCAGGGTCGCGAGCTGCCCGAGGTTCATCTCCGGCACCACTACCTTGTCGTAACGCCCCAGGGCCTCCCCGAGATTCCTCGGGAACGGGTTGAGGTGGCGCAGGTGGGCCTGTGCGACGGGGGTGCCGGCGTTGCGCAGGCGGCGGACGGCCGCCGTGATGGGGCCGTAGGTGGAGCCCCAGCCCAGGACCAGGGTCCGGGCGCCGTCGGGGTCGTCGACCTCCAGGTCGGGGACCTGAATCCCGTCGATCTTGGCCTGGCGGGTGCGGACCATGAAGTCGTGGTTGGCCGGGTCGTACGAGATGTTGCCCGTGCCGTCCTGCTTCTCGATGCCGCCGACGGCCAGAAGACCTCGGTGCCGTCCGCGAGCTGCTGGTTGGGTGCGGCGGCGAACTGAACCTTCAGGTCCGGCAGGTCGGCGACGTCCGGGATCCGCCAGGGCTCGGAGCCGTTCGCCAGGTACCCGTCGGACAGCAGGAAGACCGGGGTCCGGTACGTCAGCGCGATCCGCGCCGCGTCGAGGGCGGCGTCGAAGCAGTCCGCCGGGGTCCGGGGCGCCACGATCGGCACCGGGGCCTCGCCGTTGCGCCCGTACATCGCCTGGAGCAGGTCAGCCTGCTCCGTCTTGGTCGGCAGACCCGTCGACGGGCCGCCGCGCTGGATGTCCACGATCAGCAGCGGCAGCTCCAGCGAGACCGCGAGCCCGATCGTCTCGGACTTGAGCGCGACTCCGGGCCCGGAGGTGGTGGTCACCCCGAGGGCGCCGCCGAAGGCCGCGCCGAGCGCCGCGCCGATGCCGGCGATCTCGTCCTCGGCCTGGAAGGTCCGCACGCCGAAGTTCTTGTGCTTGCTCAGCTCGTGCAGGATGTCCGAGGCGGGGGTGATCGGGTAAGAGCCCAGGTAGAGCGGCAGATCGGCCTGCCGGCTCGCCGTGATCAGCCCGTACGACAGGGCCAGGTTCCCGGAGATGTTCCGGTACGTGCCCGTCGGGAAGGCCCGGGTCGCCGGGGCCACCTCGTACGAGACCGCGAAGTCCTCGGTCGTCTCGCCGAAGTTCCAGCCGGCCCGGAACGCGGCCACGTTCGCCTCGGCGATGTCCGGCTTCTTCGCGAACTTCTGCCGCAGGAAGTCCTCCGTGCCCGCGGTGGGCCGGTGGTACATCCAGCTCAGCAGCCCCAGCGCGAACATGTTCTTGCTGCGCTCGGCCTCTTTGCGGGAGAGCCCGAAGTCCTTCAGCGCCTCGACGGTGAGCGTCGTCAGGGGCACCTGGTGGATGTTGTAGGCGCCCAGCGAACCGTCTTCCAGCGGCGAGGTCTCGTAGCCCACCTTCGCCATCGGGCGCTTGGTGAATTCATCGGTGTTGATGATGATCTCGGCGCCGCGCGGTACGTCCGCGATGTTCGCCTTCAGCGCCGCCGGATTCATCGCGACCAGTACGTTCGGGGCGTCGCCCGGCGTCAGGATGTCGTGATCGGCGAAATGCAGCTGGAATGACGACACACCCGGCAGGGTGCCGGCGGGGGCACGGATCTCGGCCGGGAAGTTCGGCAGCGTGGAGAGGTCGTTCCCGAAGGAAGCCGTCTCCGAGGTGAGGCGGCGCACTTCCTTGCCGCCCGGGGCCGGGGGCGTCCGTTGTTCGCCGACTACGGCCCCTTCGGCCCCGTCGGCCTGTTCGGCTGGACTACTGACCTGGCTGGTCACTGAACTGGACCTCCTTCGAGGCGTGGCGTTCCCGTTCCCAAGGTCAACCCTACGTCGGTAGGAGTGGCCTTCCCGGGGGACGCTCGTATTCTGGACCGTCGTCCGCGGCGGTCTGTCGAGAGAATCCCGTGGGGTTGAGCGGGTCCACGGGATTCCGAGAGATTCCGAGATTTCGTGCCGTGCAGAAATAGTGCGAGTCCCCAGCGGCCGGATGCGGTAACGCCGCACCTGACAGGGTGTCAGTTGATCAAGGCTTTGATCAATGCCCCGGGTCTTCGGATCAAGACCGCAGGTAGGTGAGAACGGCCAGAACCCGCCGGTGGTCCCCGTCGCTCGGTGACAGCCCGAGCTTCATGAAGATGTTGCTGACGTGCTTCTCCACCGCTCCGTCGCTGACCACGAGCTGCTTGGCCACGGCCGAATTGGTGCGCCCCTCGGCCATCAGGCCCAGCACCTCGCGCTCGCGCGGGGTCAGCCCCGCCAGCACGTCCTGCTTCCGGCTGCGGCCGAGCAGCTGGGCGACCACCTCCGGGTCCAGGGCGGTCCCGCCCCGGGCCACGCGTACGACGGCGTCCAGGAATTCCCGCACGTCGGCCACCCGGTCCTTGAGCAGATACCCCACCCCGGTACTGGAACCGGCCAGCAGTTCGGTGGCGTACTGCTCCTCCACGTACTGCGACAGCACGAGCACGCCTATCCCGGGATGCTCGCGCCGCAGCCGTACGGCCGCCCGTACGCCCTCGTCGGTGTGCGTCGGCGGCATCCGTACGTCGGCCACCACCACGTCCGGCAGCGCATCCTCGGCGGCCAGCTCCGCCACCGTCTTGATCAGGGCTTCCGCGTCCCCGACGCCGGCCACGACGTCATGCCCCCGGTCGGTCAGCAACCGGGTCAGGCCCTCACGCAGCAGCACCGAATCCTCGGCGATGACCACCCGCACCCTGTCTTCCACGTCCAGCAGCTCCCGAGTCCACGTCGTCCGATGTACCTGACGCAGCCAAGCATCCCAGCCCGGGGGCCGGATCGAGGCGAGTCGGGATCATCGAACGGGGCGGGCGCGGGAGCCGGGAACGCGGCGACCGGACGGAAACGCGGGAAGCGAACGCCGGAAGGGGACGCCGGAGGGGAACGCCGGAGGGGAACGCCGGAGGGGAGCGCCGGAACGGGAGCACCGGAGGGGGAGCGCCGGAAGGGGAGCGGTTACCGGGAACGCCAGGGGAGCTCGGCGGTGACGGTGGTGCCGCCGCCGGCCGGGGAGTCCACGACCAGTACCCCGTCCACGGCGTCCAGCCGCTCGGTGAGACCGGCCAGCCCGGTGCCGGCGCCCTCGCTGCGCGCGCCGCCGCGCCCGTCGTCCGCGACCTGGATCAGCAGCCGGTCCCCGGACCTCCACACGTCCACGCTCGCGGTACGGGCCCCGGAGTGCTTGCTGATGTTCTGGAGCAGCTCCGAGACGGTGAAGTACGCGATCCCCTCGACGGCGGAGGCCGGCCGGTCCGGCAGGTCCGCGGACACCCGCACCGGCACCGTGCAGCGGGAGGCCACCGAGGACAGCGCCGCGTCCAGACCGCGGTCGGTCAGCACCGCCGGGTGGATCCCGCGGGCCAGGTCGCGCAGCTCCTGGAGCGCGACCTTCACCTCTCCGTGCGCCTCGTCCACCATCCGGGCGGCCGCCTGCGGGTCCTCGGCGAGCTTCTCCTTCGCCAGTCCGAGGTCCATGGCCAGCGCCACCAGGCGGGCCTGCGCCCCGTCGTGCAGATCGCGCTCGATGCGGCGCAGGTCGGCGGCGGCGGTGTCCACGACGACCCCGCGGTCGGACTCCAGCTCCGTGACCCGGTGGTCGAGGCGCGAGGGCCCGAGCAGCCCGGCGATGAGGACGCGGTCGACGGTGGTCAGGGCCCGCACCACCCAGGGCGTGGCCAGGGTGAAGGCCAGCCCGACCAGGAAGGCGAGGGCGATCTCGGCGGGGGAGTCGAGGTAGAAGGTGTAGTCGTCGTTCTGGAAGAGCTGGAGCCCGGGCCAGTCGGTGTAGGCCGGGAAGACCCAGAACCAGACCGGGTACAGCAGGAAGGCCCAGCCGTACGCCCAGAACACCAGTGCCAGGGTGAAGGCGAAGATCGCCCAGGGGAGGTGGATCACGGAGTACAGCGCGTGCCGCCAGGCGCTGCCGCTCTTGAGCAGGGCCCCCATGGCGGCGAGCGGCCCGGGCTTCCCGGCCCGGATGGGCGCCGGCTCGGCGATGTCGACCCCGAGCATGGCCCGCGCCCGGCCCCGCTCGACCCGCCCGAACCCGCGGCACATGGCGAGCACCCCGGCGAGGACCGGGACCCCGAGGAAGGTGACGAGCAGCCCGGCGCCGAGGCTGACGCCGGTGATCGCGAGCGAGAAGTACAGCAGGCTCAGCGGCAGCCCGAGCACCAGGTACCCGAACTCCCGCCAGGTCCGTCCCTCAAGGGGAGCACGCAACGCACGGCCGAAACCCATAATCCAACCCGCCCTCTCGACACTTCCCGTGACCACACCCCCACCCTCCCGCCCGGGAGGCCCCCGAAACCATCGGGCGGGTAGGCGTCCCCATGGTGGGGATAACCCCACCACCCCCCGATCCAGCAGCACTCGACCCGGAAACGACACCGGGACCCGGAAACGACACCGGGACCCGGAAAGCACCACCAGGACCCGGAAACACCATCGGGACCCCCGCCACCCCGGACGGGAGTCCCGATCAGCAGACCGCGGTCGGCGGGATCAGCCGCGCCCGCGCCACGGCAGCTCCGCCGTCACCACCGTCCCCCGCCCCTCGGGGGAGTCGACGACGAACACCCCCTCCACCGCCCGCAGCCGCTCGGCCAGCCCCGCCAGCCCCGAACCGCCCGTCACGTCGGCCCCCCCCCGCCCCTCATCCGAAACCCGGGTCAGCAACCGCCCCGAAGCGGTCCCGGAGGTCCCCCGGCCCTCCCCGCTCGCCCCCCGCCCCCCCGCCTGCTTGCTCACGTTCTGCAGCAGCTCCGAGACCGTGAAGTACGCGATCCCCTCGATCGCGGCCGCGGGCCGTTCCTCCAGATCCACCCCCACCTTCACC
>NZ_LGDB01000056.1:0-3715 GCF_001279655.1 Streptomyces sp. WM6372
GTTCGGCGACAACGGCAACGCACCCAACACCACGAACGCCGACGGCACCATGTAATCCGGCAACCGCTCCCCCACGAACCCACGCAACACAGCAGGATCCAGGTCTGCCGTGTCCGTGCCCGCCGCCGGAACCACGTAGGCAACCAGGCGCTTGTTGCCCGGACGGTCCTCCCGGACCACCACGGCGGCCTGCCCGACCTGCTCGTGCCCGGTCAGGACCGCCACGATCTCGCCCGGCTCGATGCGGAATCCCCGCACCTTCACCTGGGCATCGGCACGCCCCACGAACTCCAGAACACCGTCCGCGGACCACCGCACCACATCCCCGGTCCGATACATCCGCGAACCCGCCACCACCGCAAACGGATCCGCAACGAACCGCTCCGCCGTCAAACCAGCACGACCCACATACCCCCGAGCCAACTGCGCACCCGCGATATACAACTCACCCGCCACACCCACCGGCACCGGCGACAGAGCCGCATCCAGCACGTACACCCGCGCGTTTCCGAGCGGACGCCCGATCGGCGGCGGCTGGTCCTCGGGCCGGATGGACCTGTCCAGTTCCACGGCCGTGGTGATCACCGTGGCCTCGGTCGGGCCGTAGGTGTTCCACATGCGGGCGCCGGCCGTCCACCGGCCGGCCAGGTCCGCGGTGAGCAGCTCTGCCCCCAGGACCCAGTTCTCCACCCCGGAGAGCGCGGCAGGGTCGAGTACCCCGAGCAGGGAGGGGACCACGCTCGCGACGTTCACACCGGACCTCTTGACCATCTCGGCCAGTGCCTCCGGCTCCGACCGCTCCGTGCTCGACGCGATGGCGAGGGTCGCCCCCGCTGCAAGGGTGACGGCCACGTCGAGTACGGACGCGTCGAAGCTGAAGGAGGCGAACTGCAGGGCCACCGCGCCTTCATGGACACCGAGGACCGGCCGCATCACCTCTGCCAGATTGGCGACGCCACGGTGGGGAACGGCCACCCCCTTGGGCCGTCCCGTCGAGCCGGACGTGTAGATCACGTATGCGAGTTGGTCCGGATCGACGGCGGCAGGAGGCTCTTCGCCGGAAGGAGCGTCGGCGTGGTCGAATTCGTCGAGCAGCAAGACGTGCACCGCCTCCGACGGCAGGTCTTTGACCGTGTCGGCGGTCCCCAGGATCACGACCGCACCGCTGTCCGCCACCATGTAGCCGAGCCGGTCCGGCGGGTACTCGGGGTCCAGGGGCACGTACGCACCGCCTGCACGCCATACGGCGAGGAGGGACACGACCATGTCCGCACCTCGGGGAAGGCACAAGCCGACCAGTCGCTCCCGGCCCACACCGAGTTCGATCAGTTTCTGCGCGAGGCGGCCCGCGCGCGCGTCGAGCTCGGCATAGGTGAGTTCGACGTCGCCGCTGAGTACGGCGAGTGCGTCGGGGGTGCGCGCCACTCGCGCCCGGAACAGGTCGAGCACGGTGCCGTCCGGGATCTCCCGGTCGGTGTCGTTCCAGGTGCGCAGAATGCGCTCGCGCTCATCGGTACCGAGCACGTCGACCTCGCGAACCATCCGGTCGGGCTCCGCCACCACCGTCTCCAGTACGCGGACGAGGCGATGCGCAAGGCCTTGGACGGTTTCGACCGTGAAGAGGTCGGTCCGGTACTCCAGCTGCCCTCGCAGCCCGCTGGGGATCCCGTCCTCGTCGTGGACCTCTGCGAGGCTGAAGGACAGGTCGAACTTCGCCGCGGTGTTCGTCAGGGGCTCCGACACGACGTCGATGCCGGGGAGGTCGAGATCGGGTTGGGCGTTGTTGTGGAAGGTGAGCATGACCTGGAAGAGGGGGTGGCGGGCCATGGAGCGTGCCGGGTTGAGGATCTCCACCAGCCGCTCGAATGGCACGTCCTGGTGGGCGAAGGCCGCCAGGTCCGCTTCCCGAACCCGTTCGACGACCTCTCGGAACGTCGGGTCGCCCGAGACGTCGGTCCGCAGGACCAGCGTGTTCAGGAAGCAGCCGACGAGGTCGTCGAGGGCGTCGTCGGTACGCCCGGCGATCGGCGTGCCGATCGGAATGTCCTCCCCGGCGCCCATCTTGGACAGCAGGACGGCGAGAGCGGCCTGCACCGTCATGAAGACGCTCGCCCCGCAGGAACGCGACAGCTCCACCAGACGGGCATGCGTTTCGGCCGACACCTGCACACCGACCGACGCACCGTCAGCGGACGCGATCGCGGGGCGCGGGTGGTCGACCGGCAGCTCCAGCTGTTCGGGGAGATCGGACAGGGCTTGCCGCCAGTAGGCGACCTGGGCGGCGATCACGCTGTCCGGGTCGTCCTCGCTGCCGAGTACCTCGCGCTGCCACAGCGTGTAATCCGCGTACTGCACCGCAAGCGGCTGCCACTTCGGGGCATCCCCCTGGCAGCGGGCGGCGTACGCCTGCGACAGGTCCCGGGCCAGCGGCGCCATCGACCAGCCGTCGGCCGCGATGTGGTGGACCACCATGACGAGGACCCACTCGCCCGGAGCGTCCGCGACCTCCAGCAGGCGCACCCGCCACGGTAGCTCCCGCTCCAGATCGAACCCGGCACCCACGATTGCGGCTACGACCGGAGCCACTTCATCCGCGGACACCGCTTCCGCGCGAACCTCGGGAGCACCCTCGATCGGGTCGAGGACGAACTGGCTCGGCTGGCCGTCGGTGCTCTGGCGGAACACGGTGCGCAGGCTCTCGTGTCGGCCGGCGACGTCCGCGAGCGCGGCCCGCAGCGCCTCCACGTCCAAGGCACCCGTCAGGCGCAGTGCGAGCGGGACGTTGTAGGTCGCGGAGACGCCTTCGAGCTGGCCCAGGAACCACAGACGGCGCTGCGCGAACGACACCGGAAGAACCTCCGGCCGCACCTGCCGGGCCAGCGGTTCACGGACCCGAACACTGTCATCGAGCCGGTCCATCAGCCCGGCGACGGTCGGGGTCTCGAACAGGGACCGGATGCCGACCTCGACCCCGAGGACGGTTCGGATGCGGCTCACGAGGCGGGTCGCCAGCAGCGAGTGTCCGCCGAGGTCGAAGAAGCCGTCGTCGATCGACACGGACTCGATGCCGAGGATCTCGGCGAAGAGACCGCACATGATCTCCTCGCGCGGCGTGCGCGGTGCCCGCCCCGACGCGTCCGAGGTGTACTCGGGAGCCGGCAGCGCCCGACGGTCCAGCTTCCCGTTCGGCGTCAACGGCAACGCATCGAGGGCGACGAACGCGGAGGGAACCATGTAGTCCGGCAGCCGTTCCGCCGCGTGCCAGGACCGCCTCGATCTCGCCGGGCTCGATGCGGAATCCCCGCACCTTCACCTGGGCATCGGCGCGTCCGACGAACTCCAGGACCCCGTCCACGGTCCACCGGACCACGTCACCGGTCCGGTACATCCGCGAACCGGCCACCGTGGCGAAGGGGTCCGCGACGAACCGCTCCGCCGTCAGACCGGCACGGCCCAAGTAGCCCCGGGCCAGCTGGGCGCCCGCCACGTACAACTCACCCGCGACACCCGCAGGCACCGGCGACAGCGCGGCGTCAAGAACATATACCCGGGTGTTCCACATGGGACGGCCGATGGGGACCGCTCCCGCGGCAAGCACCACATCGCCCGGCACCGCGTAGTCCGTGCACCCCACCGTCGCCTCGGTCGGACCGTAGTGCGCCACGACCGACACCTGCGGATGCGCCTGCCGCCACTGCGTCACCGCATGCGCGGG
>NZ_LGDB01000057.1:0-3219 GCF_001279655.1 Streptomyces sp. WM6372
GAACTTCTGCATGACAGGCTCCTGTTGGACTCACTCGATGTTTCCGATGAGGGAAAAGCTACGTAGCGTTCAAGAATCACGCAACGCCTTCGTTGCGCAGAAATACAATGACAGCAGGTCAGAGTCCCAATATCGTTGCAACCGCACTGGTTTTAACGCAACGTCAGCTCCTCTTCTCGTTGCATTGGATGGAGAGTGAACGCTATGCTGGCGAAGTCAGGGACACGTGGAAGGAGATCGCGATGCCGGGAGGCAGGCTCACCCAGCAGGAACGCCAGCAGATCGCGCTGGGGGTGGCCGACGGGCTCGCCTACGCGGAGATCGCCAGACGTCTCGACCGCCCCACCTCGACCGTCACCCGCGAGGTCATGCGCAACGGCGGCCCCACCGCCTACCGCGCCGACCTGGCCCACCGCGCCACCGAACGCCGCACCCACCGGCGCAGAAGGGCCGCGCCCCCGGGGTCGGGAGGGACGGCCCACGCCCACGGTCGCGATGCCGAGGCGGTGCGCGAGTACGAGGAGGTGTTCGCCACCGTGTTCATGCAATCGGGCCTCCCCAAGATGACGGCCCGAGTGCTGGCCGGCCTCTACACCACCGACGCCGGCAGCCTCACCGCCTCCGAGCTCGCCGCGAGCCTCCAGGTCAGCCCGGCGTCCATCTCCAAGGCGATCACGTTCCTCGAAAGCCAGGGCCTCATCCGCCGGGAACGCGACGAACGCCGCCGCGAGCGCTACGTCGTCGACGACGACGTCATGTACCAGTCGACGATGGCCAGCGCCCGCGCCACCGCCCACCTCGGCGAGATCGCGCGCCAGGGCGTCGCCGTCCTCGGGCCCGACTCCCCCGCGGCCGCCCGCCTGGAGAACATCGCCCGCTTCATCGACTTCGTCTCCGAGAGCATCGCCCGCGCAGCGGACCAGGCCCGCGAGGTCCTCCACACGAAACCCGAATCGTCCCCGGACAGCACCGCCTGAGCCGCGTTCAGGGCGAAGGCCTGCGGAGGGGGGTCAGTTTCCCGTTCCCGTGAGGACACCACGGTCTGCCCCTGCGTACCTGTTCCCGGCGGGAGGTCTCGTACAGGGTGGGCCCATGCGCGCTCCCGACCGAGACCGAGACCGAGACAAGAACGCCGACACCGGGCAAGGCGGCCGTATCCAGAACCGGGGCCCCGCCCCGGCCGCCGGCGGGACTCCGCCGCACTCGTTGCACCGGTTGCAGGCCGCCGCGGGAAACGCCGCCGTCGTGCAGTTCCTCCGCCGGTCCGGACGCTCCGGGGAGCAGGAAGAGCACCGGCACGGCGCCGGCTGCGGCCACGGGACCGAACAGCCGCAGGTCCAGCGCTCCGCGGTCCACGACGTCCTGCGCGAAGGCGGCCGCCCGCTGGACGACGCCACCCGTACGGACATGGAAGCGCGGCTCGGCGCCGACTTCTCCGACGTACGCATCCACACCGGCGGAGCCGCGAAGGCCTCCGCGGCCGATCTGGGCGCCCGCGCCTACACCTCGGGCAGCCACGTGGTCATCGGGGAGGGCGGCGCGGACCGGCACACGCTCGCCCACGAACTGACCCACGTCATCCAGCAGCGCAAGGGGCCGGTGGCCGGTACGGACCACGGCAACGGCCTGCGGGTCAGCGATCCGTCCGACCGGTTCGAGCGCGAGGCCGAGGCGAACGCCACCCGCGCGCTGTCCGGGAGCGTGCCCGTGAGCCGTGCGGTGCAGCGGGCCGGAGCAGGGACGGGCCCGGCCGGGGAGGCTCGTACCGACGGCGTGCCGCAGGTGCAGCGGATGGAGGCGATCAGGAAGCAGTTCAGCGCGGCGGCGAGCATCTTCGGACTGCGCCGCGACGAGGTCTCCCCCGGCGCTCCGCGCCAGACGGCCGCGAAGCACATCCGGGACCAGCTCAAGGAACGCGGCCTGGAGGGCGAGGACACCGTGGGCGCCCGTGTCGCCGACGCCATCGACGGGATCAAGACGGTGGCGGGCGAACACGGGGCCCGGGACATCCACAGCGTGTTCACGCGGGCCGAGCTGACGGAGCTGTACGCCATCCCCAGCAACGACCCGCGCGCCGACCAGGCACACGCGCGGATCGCCGCGATCGAGTACGCGTACTGGTCGGCCCAGCACGCGGCGAGGCCCACCAGGGGCACACAGATCGCGGTCGGCGTGGACGTACAGACCCGCGTCGGACTGCAGAAGACCGTCGGCGGCACCACCGCGTACATGCGCCAGTTCCAGAAGGCCTTCCGCGAGGACATGGAGAACGGGTAGCGGGGCCGGCCTGCGGGGAAGGTCGCCCGGCGGAAGGATCCAGAGGTTTCAGTGGCCCCCGCGTTCGAGGGCGGCGACCTCGCGTACGGAATCGGCGATGGCCCGGAAGTCCTTCTTCAGGATGGCGCCGTGGTTGCTGGCGACCTTCGCGCCGAGCCGGATGTTCGGATTGCGCTCGAATACCGGGTCAAGGCCCGCACGGATCTTCTCCTGCTCATCGCCCTTGCTCCCGAAGGAGGTTCCCGAGGCGAGGACGTACCGCACCGGAACGCTGATGCCGTCCAGCACGGGGCCCAGTTCGCGCTCGCGGGAGAGCTTGCCGAGTTCGATGTTGCTCTCCGCCTGCTCCGCGGCGGACATCCGCGGAGTCAGGCCCGTCGGGCGCAGCAGCGGCGTGAGCCAGCCGATCCGCCGGAACAGCTTGCGGATCCGCTGCTCCATGGCGTCGTCGAGCCAGTCGTACGGGGCCGCGCCGTCGACCAGGACCGCGCCGATGGCACGGTCCGGGTTCCGGGCGGCCCAGTGCGCCCCGACGACCGCCCCGTAGGACCAGCCCACCACCAGCGCGCGGTCGACGCCCCTGGCCGCGAGGACGGCGTCGACGTCCCGGACGGCCGCCTCGAAGGAGTAGTCCGCGGAGAGCTTCGACTTCTTGCCGCGAGCCCGCTCGTCGTAGGTGATGTGCCGCCAGCCCGTGCCCAGTTCGTCGATGACCCGCCGCCAGTACCCCTGGGTGGCGAACTGGCCGTTGAGGTAGACCACGGGGATGCCGGGGCCGCCGGTGTCGGTGACGGCCAGGGCCGTGTCGTCGATCGGCACCATGCCGGTCCATGTGGAGGTCGAGGTCGCGTTGGTCATGGCTGTGCTCCTTCGGGGGTGTTCGGGGGTGTTCGGGGTTCAGAGGCTGCGGGCGGTGATGTCGCCGTAGGCGGTGGTCGCCCG